>JANPAO010000509.1:0-2953 GCA_031429955.1 Phenylobacterium sp.
CATCGTCAAGTCGACCGAGACTTTCCGCTTTTCCAAGGCTTACCAAGGCACCGGCCAGATCGGGTGCCGGGGCTCCGCCCGACAGCATCCCCCGTAGGGCCGGCCCGACTTTTCCAAGCCCGACACCCTCGGTTTCGGCAAAGGTTCGCAGTCCGGATTCCAGGCCACCCACCGTCCAGTCGGCATGGTCAGCGAGCGCGATCCGCAGCCGCGACATCCGGGCCCGGGTCTCATCATTGAGAATACTCAGCACCTTTTCGGGCAGCTCCAGCGGCCGACGCTTCAGGGCAAACATCACCGCATCGGCGAGTTCCAACAGGGTCTTGGCCCCGTCCCGGACCAGGGGAATGGTGCGTTGCAGAATGTCGCGGTCACCGTCACCCAGGCTGTCACCCAGGCTGTCACCTCGGCTGGCGAGCGTCCGGGCGGTGAGGTCCACCAGCCGGTCCACCGGGGCCAGCCGCAGATAGTGATTGTTGATGTGGTTGAGCTTAGCCCAGTCCAGGCGGGCCGGCGCGCTGACCACATCGACCACGTCAAACCAGGCCTGAGCCTGCTCGTCGGAGAAGATCTCGTCGTCGCCGTGTCCCCACCCCAGCCGGGCCAGATAGTTGCGCATGGCCTCGGGCAGATAGCCCATGTCGTCGAACTCGCTGACCGCCTGAGCACCGTGGCGCTTGGACAGCTTGGCGCCGTCAGGGCCATGGATCATCGGCAGGTGGGCCCAGATCGGCACCTCCCACGCCAGGGCCTGATAGATCAGGGTCTGGCGGGCGGCATTGTTGAGGTGATCATCACCACGGATGACGTGGGTGATGCCCATCTCATGGTCGTCGACGATCACCGCCAGATTGTAGGTCGGCGTGCCGTCGGACCGCAGGATGATCAGGTCATCCAGGTCCTTGTTCTTGAAGCTGACATCGCCCTTCACCTTGTCATGGACGAGGGTCTCGCCCTCCTGAGGGCCCTTGAAGCGGACCACGTAGGGGCGGTCATTGAAGTTGGCATCGGCATCTCGCCAGGGGGAGCGGACGGCGCGCCCCTCAGCGCGGGCGACCTCCCGCTCAGCGGTGAGTTCGTCTGTGGTCATGTAGTCGCGATAGGCGCGGCCGCGGGCCAGCAGGTCCTGGGCAGCCAGCACATGGCGGTCGGCGCGGGCGGCCTGGAAGACCGGCTCCTCGTCCGGCGTCAGGCCCAGCCAGGCCAGGCCGTCAAAGATCGCCTGCACGGCGGGCAGGGTGGAGCGCTCACGGTCGGTGTCCTCGATCCGCAGCAGGAACTTGCCCCCTGTGCGCTTGGCATAAAGCCAGTTGAACAAGGCCGTGCGAGCCGTGCCTCTATGCAACTAGACGGTGGGCGAGGGGGCGATACGGGTGACGACGGGACGGTCGGACATCGAACTCGGGACAGAAGCGGCGCCGGCGGAGGCCAGTGCGATCGCCGGGCCTCTTACCACGGCGTCGCGATGGCTTCCTAGAGCCAGACGGGCCTTGGCGTGGCTCACAGAGCAGGGCGCGCTCCAGGCTGATCGGGTCAGTCTATGGACGCCGGTGGCCTTTGGATGTGGCGCGGGGATCTATCTGGCCCTGCCCCGGGAACCCATAGCCGCTGTTGCCTATGGTGTCCTGGCCCTGGCGCTTGGACTGGTGCTGATCCGGTGGCGCTGGAACCTCTCGCGTCGGGCTGGGATCGCCCTGACGCTCATTGCCTTCCTGCTGGCGGGATTTGCCCTGGGCAAGCTCAGGACCGAGCAGGTCAGAGGGCCGGTCGCGCCATCACAGAGGGTGATGTCCACCCTGGAGGCCTATGTGGTGGACATTGCCAATCCGGGGCAGGGCGGGCCTCGCCTGTTGCTGGCCCCGATCAGGATCAGCGGCCTGGCGCCGGAGGCGACCCCGATCCGCGTCCGCATGACCCTGCCCGATGACGCCCCGCTACCGGCCCCGGGAGACGCGCTGCGCTTGAGGGGCATGGTCAATCCGCCACCGCCGCCGGCCAGCCCAGGCTCCTACGACTTTGCCCGCGATGCCTTCTTCGAGGGGATCGGCGGGGTCGGATTTACCCTGACCGAGCCACGCCAGATCACGGCCGAGGTACCACCCTGGCGCCTGGGCCTGGAGATGCGGGTCAATGCCGCCCGCTGGGCCCTGGCACGACGGATTGTCGATCAAATGGGGCCTGGCAGCGGCGGGCTGGCGGCGGCCATGGTCACCGGCCACGCCGCCTTTGTGCCCCGCGAACAGGTCGATACCCTGCGCGCTGCAGGTCTTGCCCACATCATCTCCATCTCCGGACTGCACATGGCCATTGTCGGCGGCTTTGCCTTTGCCGGGGTGAGGTTGCTGATCGCCGCCTGGTCCTGGCTGGCCCTGCGGGTGTCGGGCAAGAAGATCGCGGCGTTGGTCGGGTTGGCGGCTGTGGGCGGCTATCTGGTACTGTCAGGCGCGCCGCCGCCGGCGGAACGGGCAGCGATTACCGCGGCGGTGGCCTTTGCAGCGATCCTGGTCGACCGTCAGGCAATCAGCCTGCATGCGCTGGCGCTGGCGGCCATGGCTGTGTTGTTGCTTCAGCCGGAGGCGGTGACAGAGCCAGGGTTTCAGATGTCGTTTGCGGCGACGGCGGCCCTGGTCGCGCTGGCTGAAATCTGGCCACGGCCCGTTCGAGAGATCCAGGTACCCTGGCCGATCCGGTTGGTGCAGGCCGCCGTCACCTGGACCCTGGCCAGTATTGCAGTGAGCTTCATTGCGGGGCTGGCGACCGGCCCGTTTGCGATCCAGCACTTCAACCGGGTCTCGACGTGGGGGTTATTCGCCAATCTGGCGGTGGCGCCGATCTCATCGTTCCTGATGATGCCAGGTCTGGCTTTGGGCGCGGCGTTGACACCCTTCGGCCTGGGGGCGGCACCTTTGGGGGTGGCCGGATGGTCCATCGGGCTGATGAACCAGATCGCTGC
>JANPAO010000510.1:0-4238 GCA_031429955.1 Phenylobacterium sp.
CGCGACCCCTCAACCGTCAGCTTCGCTGCCACCTTCTCCCGCAAGGGGAGAAGGGAGGGCGGGATAAGTAACGGAAACGACAATGGTTTTTTGCCCAGTTCCCGCTGGCAGGCCAGCCGAGTCACTTGTGTGCATTCGGTAGCCCAGGGGTGGAGCATCTGGGTGACTAGACCCACTTTCGGCAATTCCTGGCCCCGCTCCGCGAGCTCCCCGCTCAGGCCAAAAAAAAGCCGGACCCGAGGGCCCGGCAGTTTATTAGGGAGGAAACGCCCAGGAAGGGCAGAGGCGGCAAGGCCACCTCACAGGAAGACAAATACAGTGCAGCGCACAAAACTTCAAGGGGCGGGCCTGGGGAAGTTTGCGATTTCACCGTCTGAAATCCAAAAATCTCGTAATATCAATCGACCGAAAACGGGCGCGCCAAGATTTTGGTCGCGCTGCATCGCACAACCGCCAATCAGACCTGATGTGCGCCACCGCCAGTTTGCGCTGGTGAAAGCCCCGCCACTCGCCTACAAGCGCGCGCCCTTCCCAGACGCGCGTCCCACCCGAGATAAGAATTAAATGTCGCTTCGCAACATCGCCATCATCGCCCACGTTGACCATGGCAAGACCACCCTGGTGGACCAACTGCTCGCCCAGTCGGGTGTCTTCCGCGCCAATGAGGCGACGGTGGAGCGCGCCATGGACTCCAATGACCAGGAGCGCGAGCGCGGCATCACCATCCTGGCCAAGTGCACCAGCGTGCTGTGGCACGGCGAGGCGGGCGACACCCGCATCAACATCATCGACACCCCCGGCCACGCCGACTTCGGCGGCGAGGTGGAGCGAATCCTGGGCATGGTGGATGGCTGCGTCATCCTGGTGGACGCCGAAGAAGGCGTCATGCCCCAGACCAAGTTCGTGCTGGGCAAGGCCCTGAAGATGGGCCTGCGACCGATCCTCTGCCTCAACAAGGTCGACCGGCCCCACGCTGATCCCGACCGCATTCTCAACGACGTCTTCGACCTGTTCGCCGCCATGGGTGCCACCGATGAGCAGCTCGATTTCCCGCACATCTATGCCTCGGGCAAGAACGGCTGGGCCACCCTGGACATGGCCAAGCCCAACGACACTCTGAACCCCCTGTTCGACCTGATCGTGCGCCACGTGCCCGAGCCCAAGGTGGTGGAGAACAAGGACAAGCCGTTCCAGATCCTGTCGGTTCTGATCGAAAACGACCCCTTCCTGGGCCGCCTGCTCACCGGCCGCATCCAGTCGGGTAAGGCCGTGCCCGGCATGGCGATCCATGCCCTGTCCCTGGACGGCAAGGAGATCGAGCGGGGCCGGATCACCAAGGTGCTGGCCTTCCGCGGCCTGAAGCGCCAGCCCATCGAAGACGCCGAGGCCGGCGACATCGTGGCCATTGCGGGCCTGTCCAAGGCCACCGTCGCCGACACCCTGTGCGCCCTGGAGGTCACCGAGGCCCTACCGGCCCAGCCCATCGACCCGCCCACCATCTCCATGACCGTCTCGGTGAACAACAGCCCGTTGGCTGGCCGTGAAGGCGACAAGGTGCAGAGCCGCGTGATCGCCGCGCGCCTGCTGAAGGAAGCCCAGTCCAACGTCGCCATCCGGGTGACCGAGACCTCCGACAAGGACGCCTATGAAGTCGCCGGACGTGGCGAACTTCAGCTCGGCGTGCTGATCGAGAGCATGCGACGCGAGGGCTTCGAACTGTCCATCAGCCGTCCCCGCGTGGTGTTCCAGACCGACCCGGAGACCGGCGATCGCATGGAGCCGATTGAGGACGTGATGATCGATGTCGACGACGAGTTCACCGGCATCGTCATCGAAAAGCTTTCGGCCCGCCGCGCCGAGCTCAAGGACATGGGCCCGTCCGGCGCCGGCAAGACCCGCATCAGCCTGATGAGCCCGTCACGCTCGCTAATCGGCTACCAGGGCGAGTTCCTCACCGACACCCGAGGTTCGGGCGTGCTGAACCGCGTGTTCAGCCACTATGAGCCCTACAAGGGTGCCATCGACGCGGGCCGCAAGGGCGTGCTGGTCTCCAACTCAGACGGCGAGACGACGGACTTCGCCTTGTGGAACCTCGAGGACCGCGGCTTCATGTTCGTGGGCGGCGGCGAAAAGACCTACCAGGGCATGATCATTGGGGAGAACTCGCGCGCCGACGACCTGGACGTCAACCCGATGAAGGCCAAGGCGCTCAACAACATCCGCGCGTCCGGCAAGGACGAGGCCGTGCGCCTGACGCCGCCGCGCCGGATGACCCTGGAGCAGGCCATCGCCTATATCGAGGACGACGAGCTGGTGGAGGTGACGCCCAAGTCGATCCGCCTGCGCAAACAGGTGCTGAACCCCAGCTTCCGCAAGCGCCGCGTCAAGGAAGAGTAGGGCCCGCCGCCCCATGGTTCACCCGGTCTTTGCCAGCCTTCCCACCACCATCTTCGAGGAGATGTCGGGCCTGGCTCGGGAGCTGGGGGCGATCAATTTGGGGCAGGGTTTCCCTGACGATCCCGGTCCCCTGGCCATCCGTCGGAAGGCCGCCGACGAGGTGCTGAACGGCTACAACCAGTACCCGCCGATGGCCGGTCTGCCGCAGCTTCGCCAGGCGGTGGCCGCCCACTACAAGACCCATCAAGCCCTTGATCTGGATTGGAAAACCCAGGTCACCATTACCTCGGGTGCCACCGAGGCCCTGGCCGCCACCTTCCTGGCCCTGGTCCAGCCCGGCGACGAGGTGGTGGTGTTCCAGCCGGTCTATGACGCCTATCTGCCCCTGATCCGGCGGGCCGGTGGCGTGCCGAAACTGGTGACCCTGGAGCCCCCTCACTGGCGCTTTGACCGGGCCCGGCTGGAGGCCGCCATCACCGAAAAGACCCGGTTCGTGGTGCTCAACAACCCGATCAATCCAGCTGGCGCGGTCCTGCCCCGGAAGGACCTGGAGCTGCTGGCGGAGGTCTGTGTCGCCCATGATCTGATCGCCATCTGCGACGAGGTCTGGGAGCAGGTGATCTTTGACGGGCGGCTGCATATCCCCTTGATGTCCCTGCCGAAAATGGCCGAGCGGACGGTGAAGATCGGCTCGGCGGGCAAGATGTTCGGGCTGACGGGATGGAAGGTGGGCTTCCTCTGTGCCGCCCCGGAGCTGACCCAGGCGCTGGCCCGCGCCCACCAGTTCCTGACCTTCACCACACCCCCCAACCTGCAGGCCGCGGTGGCCTATGGCCTGGACAATCCCGGCGACTGGTTCACCGCCATGCCGGCGGGCCTGCAGCGGTCCCGGGACCGGCTGGCGGCGGGGCTGACCCGGGAGGGGTTCGCCGTCCTGCCGGCCCAGGGGACCTACTTCCTCAACCTCGACCTGGCCGCCTCGGGCATCATTGAGCCCGACCGGACCTTTGCCCTGCGGGCGGTGCGGGAGGCCGGTGTGGCGACGATCCCGGTCTCGGCTCTCTATGAGGCCGACCCGGTGACCAGCGTCCTGCGCCTGTGCTTTTCCAAGGGAGACGCGACCCTGGATGCCGGGATCGAGCGGCTGGCCATGGCCCGGGACCTGTCGCGCAAGGTGGCCGGCTGAGGCACATGTTCGTCGCCGTGGAGGGTGGAAAAGACCTTTCACCCGTCAACGGCGCGAACCCTTACGGGGCTTGGGTTTGCGGGCGGTTAGGCTGACGAACGGTGGCGTACATGTGACTGGTGAGGTGCGCTCAGTCGCCGGTAAACCGGGGTGGGCGCTTGCCGCGGAACGCCGCCACGCCCTCGGCGAAGTCGGCGGCGCGGCTGGTGAGCAGGTACTGGTCGCGGTCCATGAAGGTGGCCGCCGCCGCACCGCCGGCGGCCACGGCATTGATGGCCTCCTTGGTCATCCGTACCGGCAGGGGCGGCAGGGCGGTCAGCTTGGCGGCCCAGACCCGGGCCTCTTCCAGCGCGCCCCCGGCCGGGGTCACGGCGTCGCAGAAGCCCCAGGACAGGCAGGTGTCGGCGGCGGCCGCCTCACCGAACATCACAAACCACTTGGCCCGGGCCGGCCCCACCAGGGCGGTGATCCGCGGCAGGCTGCGCCAGCTCATATTGATGCCCAGCGGCACCTCCGGCAGGCGCAGAGTAAGCGGAGTTTTTCCACCCTGCTGTGAGCGCTTGACGCTTAGGCGTGGTCCTGAGCGGCCTTCCAGGCCCAGGGTGTGAGCTCGTCGAGCCGGCTTTGGAGTTGCCCGCCCACCAGCCGGGTGATG
>JANPAO010000511.1:0-5778 GCA_031429955.1 Phenylobacterium sp.
GTCTGGAAGCCTCCGGTGTCGCCCTGGCCCCCAGCGGCGCGGTGATCGTGGATAGGTTCTCCAAGACCAATGTCGCCAATATCTGGGCGGTGGGCGACGTCACCGACCGGATTAACCTGACCCCGGTGGCCATTCGCGAGGGCGCGGCCTTCGCCCAGACCGAGTTCTACGCCAATCCTACCAGCTATGATCACGACATGGTCGCCTCGGCCGTGTTCTCCCAGCCGCCGGTGGGGTCTGTGGGCCTGTCGGAGGCCGACGCCCGCCACGCCCACGGCAAGGTCGATATCTATCTCTCTCGGTTCCGACCCATGAAGACCACCTTCTACGGTGGGACTGACCGCTGCCTGATCAAGCTGGTGGTGGAGGAGGCCAGCCAGAAGATCCTGGGCTGCCACGTGGTGGGACCCGATGCGCCAGAGATCATCCAGATGGCGGCCATCGCCCTGAAGATGGGTGTCACCAAGCCCCAGTGGGACTCCACCTGTGCGGTGCATCCGACCCTGGCCGAGGAACTGGTGACCATGCGAGATAAGCACGCCCCGGCCGGTCTCAGCGCCGCATGAACCAGGCGGCGGTCCAGCCTGTTTCCAAGCTCGCCGCCTGGTGTGGCTGGGTGATGGTGGGAGGCTTTGCCCTCACGCCGCTGTTTGGCTGGCTGGCCCCCCTGACATTTGCGCCTTTGCTGACTCTGATGGGGCTGCTCACCCTTCCGGGCCTTCGGGTCGAGGAGCGAGATCGCCCGGTGGGGATCGCGGTGGTAACCCTGGTGCTCTGGGCGGCGGGATCGTCGGCCTGGAGCCCCTTCACCGCCAAGGGTCTAGGCGACTCCACCGCCGCCAAGCTGATTGCCGAGACGGTGCTGTTCTTTGCCGCCATCTGTGCGGCCCGCCAGGCTGCGCCTGGCCCGCGCCAGGTTGCCCTGGCGGTCCTGGCTTGGGGCACGGCCCTGCTGGGCCTGGTCCTGCTGGTGGAGGGCCTGACCCAGGCCGCCGTCTACCGGGCGGTTCGCGACGCCATCCATGACCCGATCCGCCTGGACCTCGGGATCAAGAACGCCGCCCAGGGCTTGTTTGTCCTGGCCATGCTGGCACCGCCCGCCGCCCTGGCTGCGGTTCGGGTGGTGCGAGCCCCTTGGCTGGTGGTCCCGATGCTGCTGGGCCTGATGGTCCCCTGCATAACCTTTGGCTATGACGCCCCGCTGATTGCCGTGGGTATCGCCCTGGTGGTGGGCATCGCGACACGCGTCTGGCCGCAGTCGGCGCCGCGTGCCGTCGCTTCGGTGGCCGCCGTCTTCTTCCTCACCGCCCCGGTCATTGTCTGGGCCCTGCGGAACTCGGGCTGGTATGGTGTGCTGGAGAAGGTCGCGCCGCTCTCCTGGTCTCAGCGCATGGGTTATTGGCGACACGCCACCGACTGGATCAGCGATCACCCCCTGCGCGGCTGGGGTCTGGATGCCAGCCGGATGTTCAGCCCGGGCATTCGCCTGCACCCCCACGACTCTGCCCTGCAGATCTGGCTGGAACTGGGCCTGATCGGGGCCATGGCGGCCGCCGTCTTCTGGGTCGCCCTGTTGGCTGGGATGAGCCGCCGGGCCCGTGACCCGGCCATGGCGGTCTCCGTGGCCACGGCGAGCGCCTATCTCACCTTCGGCGCGGTCTCCTTTGGAGTCTGGCAGGAGTGGTGGCTGGCCCTGGGGGCCTTGGCCGCGGTGGCTTGCGCGGCCGTTCAGCGCCAACCGGTTCCGGCCAAAACCCGCGCATCTGTGGTCGCGACGCCATCGACGGCACCGGTGTTCTCGGAGTAAGAACCCCCGCCCGCCAGACCAAGCGGGCGTGGAGCATAGACCATGAGCGAACAGTGGACCCCGGCCTCCTGGAGAGCCAAGCCGGCCAAGCACCTGCCGACCGACTATCCGGACGCCGGTGCCCTGGCCTCGGTGGAGCAGACCCTGCGCCGCATGCCGCCCCTGGTCTTCGCCGGCGAGGCGCGTCGCCTCAAGACCCTGCTGGGGGAGGTGGCCGATGGCCGGGCCTTCCTGTTGCAGGGCGGCGACTGTGCTGAGAGCTTCAAGGAGTTCCACGCCGACAACATCCGCGACACCTTCCGCCTGATCCTGCAGATGGCCGTGGTCCTGACCTTTGCTGGCGGCAAGCCGGTGGTGAAGGTGGGCCGCATGGCTGGCCAGTTCGCCAAGCCGCGCTCCTCCCCGGTGGAGACCATCGACGGCGTTGAACTGCCCTCCTATCGCGGCGATATCATCAACGGCATGGACTTCGATGCCGCCTCCCGCGTGCCCGATCCCCAGCGGCTGTTGCAGGCCTATTCCCAGTCGGCCTCGACCCTGAACCTGCTGCGCGCCTTCGCCGGCGGCGGCTACGCTGACCTCTACAACATCCACCGCTGGACCCTGGGCTTCGTCAACGACAGTCCGCAGGGCGCGCGCTATCACGAGCTCTCGGAAAAGATCAGCGAGGCCCTGACCTTCATGGCCGCCATCGGGGTCACCCCTGAGAGCCAGCCTGACCTGCACCGGGTGGAGTTCTTCACCGCCCACGAGGCCCTCCTGCTGGGCTTTGAGGAGGCCATGACCCGGGTCGATAGCACCTCGGGCGAATGGTACGACACCTCGGCCCACCTGCTGTGGATCGGCGAGCGCACTCGCCAGTTGAACGGGGCCCATGTCGAATACTTCCGGGGCATCAAGAACCCCATCGGGGTCAAGGTCGGCCCGACCCTGGAGGCCGATGACCTGCTGCGTTTGATCGACGTGCTGAACCCCAAGAACGAGTCCGGCCGCCTGACCCTCTATGGCCGCTTTGGCTCCGACAAGATCGAGGCTCGGCTCCCCGACCTGATGGCAGCCACCAAGCGGGCAGGGCGCAACGTTGTCTGGGCCATCGATCCGATGCACGGCAACACCCTGACCGCAGCCAATGGCTATAAGACCAGGCCCTTTGACCGGATCCTCTCAGAGGTCCGCAGCTTCGTGGAGATCGCCAAGGCCCAGGGCGTCCACCCCGGCGGCGTCCATCTGGAGATGACCGGCCAGAACGTCACCGAGTGCCTGGGCGGCGCGCGGGCGCTGAGCGAGGGTGATCTCGCCGACCGCTACCACACCCACTGCGATCCCCGGCTGAATGGCGAGCAGGCCCTGGAACTGGCCTTCCTGGTGGCCGAGAAACTCAAGGAAGACCGCCTCGACGCGGCCCTGCGCGCGGCGGTGTGACCTGCGGGCGGTTACTTGAATGAAATTCGCTTGCCGCTGAGGTAAGTGGGAGGCAGGTTCCGGCCTTCTTTGAAATCGGTGATCCCCATGGCTTCGGCCCCCGCGTCCTCCCCTCCGGGAGGCCGCGCCCAACGTGTCCGTACCGAACTGGCCGAGCTGCTGCAGCTCTCCTGGCCGGTGGTGCTGTCACGTCTGGGGATCATGGGGATGGGCCTGTCAGACGCCATTGTCGTGGGGCGCTATTCGGCCACCGAGCTTGGCTATCACGCCATGGCCTGGGCCCCCACCAGCGTCATTGTCACCATGACCGTGGGCCTGCTCAGCGGCATTCAGGTCATGACCGCCCGGGCCAATGGTCAGGGTCGGCCCGAGATCACCGGAGCCGTGCTGCGGCGGGGCCTCACCTATAGCCTGTGGATCGGCCTGGCCTCAACCCTGGTGCTGATCGCCCTGGGTCCTGGTTTCCTGCACATCCTGGGGCTGGAGAAGGACCTGGCCGACGGGGCCTCTCGCCCCCTGATCATTTTCGCCCTGTCCATGCCGGGCTATGCCGTCAGCGTGGCCGCCAGTTTCTGGCTGGAGGGGCAGGGGCGGCCCAAGCCGGCGGCGGTACTGATGTGGGTGGCCAATGCGGTCAATCTGGGCATGGACCTGTTGCTGGTGCCAGGGACCTTCGGTCTGACGCCCCTTGGCGCGGTGGGCGGGGCCTGGGCTACCGCCGGGGCACGGACCTTCCTGGCCGTGGCCCTGCTGATCTACATCGCCCGCATGCCGCAGGCCCGAGCCCTGGGGGTCTTCACAAAGCCTGAGGCCAACCGGGCCGTAGAGAGTGAGCAGCGGAAGATCGGCTATGGGGCCGGGGCCTCAAACTTCTTCGAGGTGGCCGCCTTTGCCGGGATGAACGTGATCGCCGGCTGGATGGGCGGACTGTCGGTGGCGGCCTGGGCCATTACCCTGAATGTCATCGCCATCATCTTCATGGTTCCGTTGGGCCTTTCGACCGGGGCCGCAGTGACGGTGGGCCGGGCCTATGGGGCTCGCGACATGGAGGGGGTCAGGCGTGCGGGCGGCATTGCCTTTGGGGTGACGGCGGCCTTTGGACTGTTGGTGAGCCTGATCGTCTGGCCGGGCGCGGCGCTGATCGCGGGGGCCTACACCCATGATCAGGCGACCCTGGCCCTGGCAGCACCGGCTGTGGCCCTGTCGTGCCTGTTCCTGATCCCCGACGCGGTTCAGGTGGTGACGGCCCAGGCGCTGCGGGCGCGCGGCGAGATCTGGGTGCCCACCTTCACCCACCTGGCCAGCTACGTCCTGGTGATGGCCCCCCTGGCCTGGTGGCTGGCCATCCCGATGGGCCTGGGTCTCAACGGCATCGTCTGGGCGGTGATCGTCGCCAGCTTCCTGTCGGCGGGCCTGTTGCTGGCGCGGTTCTATGGGTTGAGCCGGGCAGATCGCTGAGCCCATCAACGGAGTTTTCATGGGCCGGGGCTAGGGTGGGGCCGTGGAACAAGCCCTTCGACCCAAGATTATCGCGCGAGGCCTGCTGCTGCTGGCGGCCCTGGTCTGCTGTATTGGCATGGTGGGCCCGTTCGGCGGCATCGAGGAGGCTCTGGTCCCCTGGGACAAGGCCGCCCACTTCATCGCCTTCTATGGCCTGACCATCCTGCTGTTCTCAGCCTTCCCAACCCGCAGGCGCCTAGACCTCGTGGTCCTGGCCATCTTCGCCGGGGCCGCCATCGAGGTGGCCCAGCAGATCAGTGGGCGGGACGCTGAGCTTGGGGACCTGTTTGCCGACAGCCTGGGAGCCCTGGCGGTCCTGGCACCGGTCTGGCTGGAGCACCTTCGGTTCCCCAGGGTGGACCGGCGAATATCGCAGGTGCCCAGCGGCGAGCGAACCGAAGTCCGCCTCAGAGTGGCCTAGGCTTCGACCCCCAGGATCCAGCCTTCTTCGGCTTCGGCCTGCGCCACCACCGTGGGATCGGCGGCCTTGGAGGGGGCGAAGACGGCCCCGAGCTTGCCCGCCTCATCCAGCTTGGCGAAGTGTTCGGCGGTCACCCGCACCTGGGCCTGGTCCTTGACCTCGCCGGGCAGGGGCTGGGCTTTGTAGAGGCTAGGATAGACCTCGGTCACCACCACATCGACGCCGGCCAGATCGGCCTCTGTCAGGGCCTTGAAACCGGTCTCGAAGGGATAGGCCTTCAGGGCCTCGCCCCGTGCCAGTTTCAGGCGACGAACCGCTGGAATGCCCAGGATCGCCTGTCCGCCTACCGAGCCGTTGTAATAGAGCTTCCAGATCGAGGCCGCACCCTTGGCCGCCAGGTCCGCGTGCCGGAACTCCGGCAGGTCGCCCTCGCCATGGGGACGGCTGCGCTTGGGTTGCAGGGTCGTCAGGGTGTCCTTGGGCGGGCATCCCCAGAAGGGGAAGGGGCCGCCGGTCATGCGGCGGTTGATCTCTGAGCCCACGCCAAAGCGGTTGTTGGTGTTGTCGGCCTTGTCCTTGACCATCTTGTCCAGTTGGTCCCAGGCCGCGCGCCAGGGCTGGTCGCCCG
>JANPAO010000512.1:0-6935 GCA_031429955.1 Phenylobacterium sp.
CGCCGGTCAGGTTCCGCACCGTCTCGGCGAAACGACCGGCCACCGGCTGACCGGCGTCGATATAGAGCGTGCCGCCACGATGGACCGTCATATGCAAGATGGCATTGGCACCCAGGCTATGGCTCCACGGGGCGGCGTTGACGATCAGCGGCGGATCATTGTCGTCGAAGCAGGCGGTGATCTGGGCCGCATTCACGCACATGCCACGCTGGGTATAGATCACCGCCTTGGGGTGACCGGTGGAGCCCGAGGTCAGCAGGTACTTGGCGTGGTCGTCTGCGCTAGCCGTCGCTTCGACAGGTCCGGCAGCCAGGAGATCGGCCAGGGCCACATCGCCTGGCCGAGGGTTCAGGCCCGCGATAACCGGCAGACCCAGCAGGCAGTCGGCGGCAAGACCCTGCGCAAACAGGTCGGCATCCTCGGTATAGACGCCAGCCGGCTTGAGCACCTCAACGGCATGGGCCAGCCGGGATAGGTTGGCACCGGGCAGTCCATATTGCGGCGAGACGGGGGCCACGGGCATGCCCTGGCTCATGGCTGCGTACTTGATCAGGGCATGGTCGATGCCGTTGCGCGCCAGGATCAGCAAGGGACCCTTGCCGGTCACATCCAGAGCGACCAGACCGCCGGCGAGGCGGCGTACGATCTCATGGGCCTGGGAATAGGTCAGGGTTCGCCACCCGTCACCAGACCTCTCGGCCAGCCATACCCGCTCCGGTGCCGACCCAGCCCAAAAGGCCAGCGGTTCCAAGGTCGTCTGAAACGGCATGGCAAAGGGCGTCGGATTGGCCAACAGGATTTCGCCGTTCGCCCGGCGCTCAACGTCCAGGCGGCGGGGTGCAAAGCGCGCGTCACGAAAGGGCGCGGTTTCAGCGTGAATCTTAGCATCCATGACCCTAGGCTTACCGTCACCCGCGCAGGGAAGAAAGGCGGGATGCCCATCGGCTCACGTCAGCTGGGCAAGCTGGCCCTCCAGATCCAGCGCCTCAGCGCGGGCCGGGTTGAGCGCCAGGGCCGCGCTGTAGGCGCCCGCAGCATCCTGGGTGAGGCCCGCGCGGTGGCAGAGACCCGCGCGGGCGGCCTGGTAGGGCAGCCAGTTCAGCAACCGGCCGACACCGGCGACCGCATCGAGCGCCATCAGGCCTGCCGCCGGGCCATCCACCTCTCCGACGGCCACGGCCCGGTTGACCGCGGTCTCGGCGTCGGGCCGAAAGAGGGCCAGGGCGTCATAGAGATGCAGAATGTCCTGCCAAGGCGTCACCCCCGTCTCTCGTCGCGACAGGTGTGCGCCGTGGATGGCCGCCAGCAGCCGTCGAGGTCCGGTGCCGCCCAGGCCAGCAGCGCTGTCCAAGAGGCCTGCCCCCTCTCCGATGAGATCGCCCCGCCAGAGGCTCATATCCTGCTCGGGCAGCGGAACCATCACCCCCGAAGGACCGAGCCGTGCGGGACGTCGGGCCTCGGCAAAGCGCACCAGGGCGGCCAGACCCAGGACCTCGCCCTCCCCTGGTATCAGATCGGCCAGTATGCCCGACAGCCGCAGCACCTCGGCGGCAAAGGGGGCACCCTCGGCGATCAGGGCGGCATCCTCATAGGCCTGGGCATAGGCGATTTCCAAGGTCGCCAGCACTGCCTCCAGCCGCTCAGGCCAGGCGGCCGGGCCAGGCACCTCGAAGGGCACGCCGGCGTCTCGAATCTTGCGCTTGGCTCTGGTGAGGCGCTGCAGCATGGCCGCCTCGCTCATCAGGAAGGCTCTGGCCAGTCGGTCGATAGAGAGGCCACAGACGACCTTCAGGGTCAGGGCAGCCCGCGTGTCTGTGGCAATGGCAGGGTGGCAGCAGACGAAGATCAGCCTCAGCCGCTCATCGGGGATGGGCTGGTCGGCGGCAATCAGATCGTCTTCGGGGGTCGGCATCGGAGCCACCTCGTCGAGGATCAGGCGCTGGCGGACGCCCGCGCGACGACGCGCATCGAGGGCGCGGTTCCAGGCGGTGCGCCAGAGCCACGCCGCAGGATCACGGGGCGCCTGGGCTTGCCAGACCAGCACCGCTGCGGCGGTGGCCTCGGCAAAGGCTTCCTCCGCGGCGTCCAGATCCCGCAGGCGGGCCGCCAGGGCAGAGACGACCCTTGGCCTCGCCGCCATGATCGCCGCCCCGATCGCCATCGGTTCAGTATTGCGCCACGGGCCGTACCTCGACCATGCCGCCGGGCAGGACAGGGATACGGCGGGCCCAGGCCAAGGCACCGTCCAGGTCCGGGGCCTCGATCATGTAGAACCCCCCCAGCATCTCACGGGTCTCGGCAAAGGGGCCATCGTGTAGGGTCTGGCCGGCCGCCGTGGTCTTGATGGTGGTGGCGGTGGCTCCGGGCTGCAGCCCGGCTCCGGCCTGCATAACGCCGGCGTCGCGCATGTCGGCCGAGAGCTTCATGTGTTTGCCGACGATATCCATCAGCTTGGCCTGGCCCTCCTGGCCCACATAGGCGTTTTCGGGCTCGTAGATCAAAAGCATGTATTGCATGGTTGGGTCCTCCGTCTGGCTCGACGCACAGGCTGTGTCGAAGGTTAGACGCATCACCCCCAGCTGAGTCGACAGGATGGTTCGAGATTTCTGCCAGTGGTGTCAGGCGGTCTCGGAGATCAGCGCCCGTGCGGCGGCCAGCACCCTCTCCACCGGAAGATCCATCATGTGACACAGGGCCTGCTGGAACCCGGGATCGACCGCCTGGATCGTGGCGAAGTCACGAGGCCCGCGCACCACCCGGGCATTTCGTCCCCAGGGGCGGTAGAGGGTCTCATCTGACGGGCCAAACAGGCCCAGCGTCGGGATCCCCGCCGCCGCCGCCAAGTGCATCAGGCCCGAGTCATTGCCCACAAACAGCCGTGCGTGCTTCAGACAGGCGTGTGCCGTCAGCAAATCGACCTTCCCCACCAGGTCGATGAACCGGCTCTTGGGGACGACATCGCGCAGGGACTGGGTCGCCTGGGCGTCTTCAGGCCCACCCAGCACCATGAGCCGGGCTCCGGCCATCGGACCGTCTTCTCCCAGGAGTTGGATGGCGGTCTGGGCAAAGCGCTCCACCGGCCAGGTCTTGCCAACCCAGTTGGCCGAGGGGGCCAGAGCCAGGATCGGACCTTGGCCGGCCGTCAAGTCCGCAGCGTGCGCCTCCGTCTCTGGGGAGGTGAACAGATAGGGCGCGGGAGGATCGTCCTCGATCTGCAGGGTGCGGGCGGCCTCGATCACCTTGTGCACAGGGCTGGGGGATCGCGTGAAGACCGCCCGCCGCTCCCGCTTCAGGAACCCTGAGATCGCCGACCCCCGAAGGTCCACCACCAGCCCCCAGCGGCGCTTGCGCACCTGGCGCCAAAGCCGAAACCAGTGGCGACCGTCCTTGGCCTTCTCCAGGACAATGATCTCGTCCAGGTTGGGGACAGCGGTGAACAGGGGGGCGGCCACCGGCCCCGCAACGATGGTGAACCGGGCATTGGGAATCTCGTCCAGCAGTTTGCGCACCAGGCCCGAAGAGAGCACGGCATCGCCAATCCGCGTGGCGGTGATGAACAGAATCGGGAAGGACCCGGGGGTCATTCCCCCTCTATAGGGGTCGCGACGCTGGCGCTCCAGCCGCGTGATCCCTAACGTCTCAGCCATGACCCAAACTCTCTCCTATGCCGTCTTGAAGAGCCGGGCACTGATCGCGATCTCCGGAGAGGACTGGCGCGGTTTTCTCCAAGGCCTGATCACCCAGGATGTCGAGACCCTGTCCCCGGGCGAGGTGCGGTTCGGCGGACTTTTGACGCCGCAGGGACGGCTGTTGTTTGACCTGTTCGTCATCGGCCGAACCGACGGCGTCTGGTTGGACGTGCTGGCCGACACCCGCCAGGCCCTGATCACCCGGCTGAGCATGTATCGTCTGCGGGCCAAGGTGACGATCACCCCTGGCGAGACGGAGGTCGCCGCGGCGTTTGGCGGCGGGCCCGCGCCAGAGGGTTGGATGGCCGACCCCAGGCTCGCAGCCCTGGGATGGCGTGGCTACGGGCTTCCCGCCCCTATCGACGCCCGGCTGGTGCCGGAGACCAGCTACGACACGCACCGTCTGACCGTTGGCGTTCCAGGTCCCGTCGACTGGGATGCGGGCCGCGTTTACCCCATCGAAGCCAACTTCGATCTTCTGAACGGCATCGATTTCAAAAAGGGCTGCTTCGTCGGTCAGGAGACCACATCGCGCATGAAGCGGCGGGGTGAGGTCAAGAACCGTATGCTACCCCTCTGGTATGAGGGCGTGCCGCTGCCCCTCGGTGCCGAAATCCTGAGCGGAGTCCGTCGGGTGGGTGAGGTCACTTCAAGCGAAAAGGGTCGGGCCATGGCCATGATCCGGCTGGATCGGATCAGCGGCGACTTCACAGTGGATGGGCGGCCCGTGGAAATCCTGCAGCCAGACTGGATCACCTCCTGAGAGGTCAGTGAGCTCTGGCTTGATCGGTCGCGGTCCGCCCTGCGAAACTTGCTCGCATGGAAGAGCAACCGATTCGATGCGGCTGGCGGGGCATGCAGGGCGATGCCCTCTACGAGGCCTATCACGACACCGAGTGGGGCGTGCCGGAATATGACTCCCGCGCCCTTTGGGAGAAGCTGGTCCTGGACGGGTTTCAGGCTGGCCTCGCCTGGATCACGATCCTGCGGAAACGCGATGCCTTTCGTGCGGCCTTTGCCGATTTTGACCCTGAGGTCGTGGCCCGCTTTGGAGAGGCTGACCGCGCCCGGCTGATGGCCGACGCCGGCATCGTGCGCTCCAATGCCAAGATCGACGCCGCCATCAGCGGTGCCCGCATCTATCTGGACATGCGCGACAAGGGTGAGGACTTCTCCCAATTCCTGTGGGGGTTCACCGACGGCCGGGTGATCCGCAACCGTTGGACGGCCATCAGCGAGGTTCCGGCCCAGACCGAGGTCGCCGTCCAGATGTCCAAGGCGCTGAAGCAGAAGGGCTTCAAGTTTGCGGGGCCAGTGATCGTCTATGCCTTCATGCAGGCCACCGGCCTGGTGAACGATCACCTGACCTCCTGCCACTGCCATGCCCGCATCGATGCCATGAGCGCCTGATGCCCGATATGAGCCTGGAGGCCCGATGTCCGTTCCCGGTCTGCGGTGTGGACGAAGCGGGGAGAGGTCCGTGGGCGGGGCCGGTTTCGGCGGGCGCGGTGATCCTAGACCCTGGGCGAATTCCCCAGGGCCTGGACGATTCCAAGAAGCTCTCGGCCCGGGCGCGCGACGCCCTGGAGATCGAGATCAAGGCCGGTGCCGTCGCCTGGGGCGTGGGGTTTGCCAGTGTCGAGGAGATCGCTGACCTCAATATCCTGCAGGCCGCAGGCCTGGCCATGCGCCGCGCCGTTGCCGCCATGGAGGTGACACCTGCCTTTGCCCTGGTGGACGGCAACTACGCCTTTGCGCTGCCCTGCCCGATCAAGACCGTGATCAAGGGCGACAGCCTTAGCTGCTCCATAGCGGCAGCCTCGATCCTGGCCAAGGTGGCGCGCGACCGGTTGATGGTGGAGATGGGCCAGCTCTATCCCGGCTACGGCTTTGCCGCCCACAAGGGTTACCACGCCAAGGCCCATGTCGAGGCCCTGGCGACCCTGGGACCCTGCCCAATCCATCGACGGGGCTGGGCGCCGGTGAAGCTGGCGATTGATCGGCTGAATCAAGATTGACCACATCGACCCCCGGTGAGACGGGCGATGATGGACAATCCCGACCTCCCTCGCGCGCTTCGCATCCAGGCCGACGCCTGCCGCACCCTGGGATCGCCCTTCCACGGAGCCCTTTTGGACCTGGCGGCTCAGGACCTCAAGGCCGGCGGCGCGGTTGCAGCCCTGCTGACCCCCTGGGCCCAAGCGGATCTGCGAAAGCTGTTTGACGACGCCACGCCCCTGCGGCTGCTGGGGGCCCTGCACGATCTGGTGCTCAGCGGGGACGAGCCGGGCCTCGCAAGCACCTATCCGCAGCCCGGACGGACGGCAGATCCTGAGGCCGCTTGGGCCATGGCAAGGATCGCCATTGTCCGACATCAGGCCCGCCTGGCCGTCTTCATGGCCCACGAGCCCCAGACCAATGAGGTCCGTCGCTCGGCCTGCCTGGCTCCAGGTTTTCTGACCCTGGCCCACGAGACGGGCTTGCCGATAAGCGCCTTCGAGGTGGCCGCCAGCGCAGGATTGAACCTGAACTGGGACCGCTTTCGCTACCGGTTCGGCGACACCGCCTGGGGAGACCCCCTGGCCCCGGTGGCCATAGACACCGACTGGACCGGGTGCCCGCCGCCGGTCGATGCCAAGATTGACGTGATCTCGCGGGCCGCCTGCGACCGCCGCCCCGTCGACCTCAGCGATCCCATCCAGCGCCGGCGTCTGCTGGCCTATGTCTGGCCTGACCAGTTCGAGCGCTTGGATCGCATCCGGGCCGCCATCGACCTGGCCCTAGCCCTCGGTGTTGAGGTCGAGACCGCTGATGCCGTGGCCTGGACGACCCGCGTGGCCGCGCCAAAGCCAGGCACGGTGACCGTCCTCTATCACTCGGTCTTCTGGCAATACATGCCGGCCGAGAGCCAGATCGCCCTGGCGCAGGTCATTGCCCAGCATGGTGCCACGGCCACCGTCGACGCCCCCTTCGCCTGGTTGCGGATGGAACCGCCCCCCGCTCACATGAGCAATATGGAAGTCCGACTGACCCTGTGGCCCGGAGGCGAGGATCGGCGTCTGGCTGAGGTCCATCCGCACGGCGCCTGGGTGAAATGGGAGGGTTGAGCCCCTTAAGTCTTCGTTCACCACGTTTGGGAACGCGCCCTTCACCACGATGATTCAGGATTCAGCTTCCTGAGTAGCGAGGCGGAAATGGGCGAGCTGGCCAACACCATCATTCTGGGCGACTGCATCGAGGCGCTGA
>JANPAO010000513.1:0-4725 GCA_031429955.1 Phenylobacterium sp.
GCCGTGGCGACGGTGAGGCCGAGCACCAGCAGGAAGGCCGGGGCCAGGCGATCGATGAGGCGTTCGAAGTTTGCGAGGGTCATGACACACACTTTCTAAGTTTGAACCCCGGGGGGAGCCGGGGCGTTTGTTATTTTAACAATGCTAAGATAGCTTGCATCTGAACGCCGTCAAGATGATCTTTACGGCGTCCAGATATACTTTTACAGTGTCGCCGATGAGAGAATCTGCAGCCGCCCGTCCCTATCACCACGGCGACCTCAGCCGCGCCCTGATCGACGCGGCGCGCCGCCTGCTGGAGGCCGAGGGTCCATCGGCCCTGTCACTGCGGGCTGTGGCCCGAGAGGCCGGGGTCAGCCCCGCCGCGCCCTATCATCACTTCAAAGACAAGGGCGAGTTGCTGGAGGCGGTGGCCGACCAGGGATGGGACATGCTGAACCAGGCCCTGGGAGAGGCGCGACGCTCGGCCGACAATGTGCGTGACAAGCTGGCGGCGCTCGGCGTGGCCTATGTCTGCTTTGCCCGCGACCACCCCAGCCTGTACCGGGTGATGTATGACGGCTCCCGCGACAAGGAAGACATGCCGGCCCACGTCAAGCTCGATCATGACAGCGCCTATTGTCAGGTGCGCGACACCCTGGTGGAGGCCGGGGCCGATCCCGCCGACGAGATCTCGCTGGAACTGGCCACCACCGCGGCCTGGTGCGCCGCCCACGGCCTGGCCGAGATGGCGGCCTTCAAGCAGTTCGACCCGCTGAAGACGGCCCTCGGCAGCGAAGAGGCCTTCTTCCGGGGCGTGTTTGAGCACATGAAGATCTTTGCGGGCGACTCTGATTCCTAGGGTGTTTGGTTGCCACAGCCCTTCACCACCCGCTTTGCCCCCTCCCCCACCGGACGCCTTCACCGAGGCCACGCCTTTTCGGCCCTGACCGCCCAGGCTGCCGCCCGCCAGGCCCAGGGCCGCTTCCTGCTGCGCATCGAGGATATCGACACGACCCGTTGCCGGCCCGAATATGAGGCGGGCATCCTGGAGGACCTGGCCTGGCTGGGGCTGGACTGGGAGGTGCCGGTGCGCCGCCAGTCCGATCACCTGGCCCTCTATCGCCAGGCACTGATGCGGCTGGAGGATGCAGGTCTGCTCCACCGCTGCTTCCGAACCCGCAAAGACATGGCCATGGCCAGCGCGCCCCACGGGGCGATGGAGGCCTGGCGCGGCGGGCCTTTGCCGGCCGATGAAGAGGCGCGAAGGCTGGCGGAGGGTCAGGCCTATGCCTGGCGCCTGTCCCTCGACCGGGCCCTGGAAGCGGTGGGCGAGGCGCTGTACTTTCAGGAGCTTGGAGCCGGTCCTGGGGGTGAGACCGGCCAAATCCTGGCCCGCCCTGAACTGGGGGGCGACGTGGTATTGGCGCGCAAGGATGTCGGGGTGGCCTATCATCTGGCCGTGGTGGTGGATGACGCCCTGCAGGGGGTGACCGACGTGGTGCGGGGCCAGGACCTGTTTGCGGCCACCCATGTCCAGCGCCTGCTTCAGGCCTTGCTTGGCCTGCCCACACCGGTCTATCGCCATCATCGGCTGCTGACGGGGCCTGATGGCGTGCGGTTTGCCAAACGGCACCAGTCGGAGACCCTGGCTGATCTGCGGGCTGCGGGGGTCAGCCCAGAGCGGCTGCGCCGGGAGATGGGATTTGACTGACACCACTGAGGGCCGAGGCCGGGCCCTGGCCGTCCTGTTGATCGGGGCCTGCGTCATCGGGGTGGGGCCGGTTCTGGTGCGGCTGTCGGAGACCGGACCGGCGGCGGCAGGATTCTGGCGGCTGCTGTTTGCCCTGCCCCTGCTGGCTATGATCAGCCAGGGGTCGGGGGGCGGGATCGGTGCACCGCCCCGGCTGGCCCTCTGGGCAGGCCTGGCATTCGCCCTGGACCTGGGCTTCTGGCACTATGGGATTGCCAATACCTCAGTGGCCAAGGCCACGGTGTTCTCCAACCTGACGCCGATACTGGTGACAGCCTTTGCCTGGATATTCCTCAAGCAGCGACCCGGGCGGCTGTTCCTGCTGGCCGTGGCCTTGGCGACGGCGGGGGCCTGGACCATGGCCCTGACCAAGGGGGCCGGATCGACAGGGGTCAATCCGCCACTGGGGGACGCGCTCTCAGCGGCCACGGCCATCTGGTATTCGATCTACTTTCTGGTGGTGTCGCAGGCCCGGCAGAGCCTGAGCGCCAGCCGCATCATGTTCTGGTCGACCCTGGCGGGAACCCCGCTGATGCTGCTGGCGGCGCTGGGTCTGGGCGAGCAGATCCTGCCCCTGGGGCTGGCCGGGTGGGCGGCCTGTCTGGGTCTGGGGGTGATGCATGTCGCCGGCCAGGGATCCATCGCCTGGGCGCTCGGACGGCTGCCGGCGGCGACCGCCTCGGTGGTGGTCCTGATCCAGCCGGTGGTGGCCGCGATGCTGGGCTGGTGGCTGTTTGACGAGCGGCTGGGAACCTGGCCGGCCGTGGGGGCCGCTGTGGCCCTGACCGGCGTGGTGCTGGCCCAGTGGGCCAGCCGACCCCGTGCCGCCGCCGCGACCTAAAGCCCGTAGGCGATCCGGGCCGCCTCGATGCCCGCCAGCTTGGCATGGAAGGCGGTCCAGTCGTCGTCGGTGGCGATGTCGCCCCAGATGGCCTCGATCTCGTCGATCAGCAGTTCCTGCGGGTCGGGGCGGGTGAAATAGGGGTCCAGCAGCCGGCCCGGCCGTTCGGGCTCGGTCTCGGCCACCCGGCGGCGGAAGTCGGCAAAAGGGGCTCCCGCATAGATGTCGCCCCGGGGGCTGGCCAGGGCCCGGCCCACATCGCCGCAGAACCAGTCGAAGAAGAAGGGCTCCCACCGCACCCGCTCGCCCCCGGCCGCCAGGGCGGTGAAGGCCGCATTGACCAGGCCGGCATCCAGCTCGCGGCCCCGGCTCTTGAGACCCAGGCGCGCCAGGATGGCGGCGGCCAGGCTGCCCCGATAGGCATCGGCAAAGCCGTTGAGGGCGTCCACGAGGGGCTCCTGCTCACTGATCATCGACAGGCAGCCCCCCAGGTTCTGCAGGTTCCAGAACACCGCCTCCGGCTGGCGACCGAAGCTGTAGAGGCCCTGGGCGTCGAAATAGGCGGCCACGAAGTTGGGATCGTTGCGCGGCAGGAAGCGGTAGGGGCCGTAGTCGAAACTCTCCCCGGTGATGTTCATATTGTCGGTGTTGAGCACGCCATGGACGAAGCCTGCGGCCATCCAGGACGCCGCCAACTGTCCTGACCGCGCCACCACAGCGCTCAGCAGGGCCGCGGTGGGATCGGGCGCGGTGGCCACCTGCGGATGGTAGGTGGCGATGACGTAGTCGACGAGGGCGCGCAGCTGCTGTGGCTGCTCCAGTAAGGCCTGGCGCTGAAAGGTGCCAAAGCGGATGTGGCTGTGGGAGAGCCGCACCAGGACGGCCGACCGGGTGGGGCTCGGCTCGTCGCCGCGCACGAGGTCCTCGCCAGTCTCGATGAGCGAGAAGGACCGGGAGGTGGGCACGCCCAGGGCCTCCAGCATGGCGGTGGCCAGGACCTCGCGCACCCCGCCCTTGAGGGTCAGGCGCCCGTCGCCGTCCCGCGACCAGGGGGTGGTCCCAGACCCCTTTGTGCCGAGATCCAGCAGACGGTCGGCACCAGCCTCGCGCATCTGGGCGAAGGTGAAGCCGCGCCCATCGCCGAGGTCGGGGTTGTAAACCCGAAACTGGTGGCCGTGATAGCGCTGAGCCAGGGGCGGATCGATGTTGCCCGGCAGGGGCTGGAAGCGACCGAAGTGGGCGACCCACTCGGCATCGTTCAGGCTCTCAAGGCCGACGGTGGCCGCGGCGCGATTGTTGCGGAACCGCAGCAAGGTCTGGGGGAAGTCTGCGGCCACGACGGGATCGGCAAAATCGGGCCCCAACAGGGGCAGGCGCGGGTCGGGGCGGTAGGCGGTTGAAACGGGCATGGTCGCCAAATGCAGGTCAATAGGATTTGGGGCAAGCGCTCTGGTTACAATCGCCGTCCGAGACCCCTTGCCCCCGCCGCCCGAGGCAGGTCTCAAGCAGGGTCCCTATCGCCACAGCCACCGCAGGGAGTCGGCAAAGACCGCGCCGGCATGGCGCAGATTGTGCGCCCCGGTGCCGAGCTCGAAGTGGTGGTCATAGCCGGAATAGGCCAGGGCCTTGGCCAGGGTCTGGTTGGCCAGGGGCCAGTCGCCGTTCACATTGCAGGCGTCGTGGGCGCCGCCCTGCAGATAGACCCGGATCGGCCGGCGCGGGTTGATGCCCACCAGGTAGGGGTAGTTGTGCCCGCCCCGGATATTGACGAAGGAGCCGCAGTGGCTGAGCACGCGGCGGAACTGGTCAGGATACTCCCAGGCCACGGTGAAGCCGCAGATGCCGCCGCTGCTGATGCCGCAGATGGTGCGTTGATCTGGGTCCCGGGTCAGGACCAGGCCCTCGCTGGCCTCCACGAAGGGCAGGACCTCCTCGATGAGGAACTGACCAAAGGCAGGGGTGAGGGCGTCGTACTCGCTCTCCCGCTGGGCCATGGCCGCCTCATAGGCCGCACGGCGGGGTTGGGTAGGATCGACGGGGGCATGCCCAGGATTGACGAACACCGCCACGGTGGGGGCAATGGCCCCGCTGGCATGGAGGCTGTCCAGGACCTGGGCGGCGCGCACGGCCCCCTTGGGATCGAGGTAGCTGG
>JANPAO010000514.1:0-7954 GCA_031429955.1 Phenylobacterium sp.
GAGACGAGGTACTTGGCTTGGTAGGTGCCCTTCGTCCAACCGGGTCCAGGTGACTTCCCACCGACATAGATCAGGTACTGAGCCTTGTCGGCCTCCAAGGCCGGGATCTGCGATTGCGCGATCACCCGCCCCCCGGGCGCAACGAGCGACAGGGTCTGTAGGTCCCCCTTTCGGAGGCCAATGGCACGCACATAGGCCACCATGGTACGACTGCCCATGACCGGGCGAGGGATGGCCCCGGCCTCGACCCCCTCCGGCGTCACAGGCCCCGCCGCAAAGCCGAAATTGAGCACCGCGCCGGTCTGATAGGGCAGCCGTTGGGCGGTGGCACTGGCCCAGAGCGTGGTGCCGACATTGCAAGCCTGGCCGGGGTCAGGCGCGAAGGAGTCGATGGTGGCCCCCTTGTGGCGAACCGTCAGGTGCAGATGCGGATACTCGGTATTGCCAGACAGCCCCACCAGGGCCAGGGCTTGGCCCGCTTTCACGGGGTCCCCGACCCTGACCCTCAGGCTGCCGCGCGCCAGGTGGCAGTATTGGGTTTCCCAGCCCCCGCCGTGATCGATGACGACGCCATTGCCACACTCTCGATTGGCGACGTCCACGCCAGGGGCTCGGACGGAAATGTCTGGCGCTCCATCCCGCAGGCGCGAGACGCGGCCCGCAGCGGCGGCGAGCACGGCCACACCCGCCCGCTGGGCTGCCATGTCGGGGATGCGAAAATCGACCCCGCCATGGGCCTGATAGGTGCGGGCTCCACAGCGATAGTCGCCAATGCCGGGACCCGGATCACGATCGACATAGTTCTGGATCTCGCAGGTGATTCCTGGGTGGCAGGCGATGGGCAGGGACAGGCGCGGCGCGCCCGGGACTGGGCCGGAGGTGGCGAGCGTTGGCACCAGCGCCAGGAGCGCCAGAATGAAGGGCAAGACCGATAGATTGGTCATGCGCCTAGGCTCCCGAAAAATGGATACCGGTCAGGTCCCGCAGGCGCGCCTGATCGTGGGCATAGAGGCTGCGGAGATAGGCCACGTCGCCGGGCTCCAGGCCTGCCATCTCCTGCCCGACATGGACCGAGCGAGGCTCGACCTTGGGCGGCGGTGGGGCGTCGAGGAACCTTGCAACATCGGTGAGCACCCCGTTGGGGTCGGTACGCAGATGATCCGATTGCAGCAGGAGGAGTTGCTCTCGCGGGAACAGGTCCAGGAGCCGGTTCAACTGCGCGCCGTAGAAACCTCGCTCGACATAGGAGAGCTCGCGGTGAAAACCTAACGGCTGCATCCGCTCCCGACCCTGCCGGACGCACCAGCCAAAGGGGTGTTGTTCCACGCCCCGCGCGGTCTCCATACGCCAATGGGACCAGGCCCGCTCGACGGGGTCCCGCAACAGGATGATCAGCCGCATGTCGCGATTGTAGGCCCGGATCCGTGCCAGACTGTGGGGCCAGTAGAGATAGATCGGTGTGGCTTCCCCCACGACCCCGTCGGCGCCGGGCGGAAACATCGCGTGATAGCTGCCATAGTCCGGATTGCTCCAGTCCATCGCCTCGTTGTCGAAGAAGTGGACTTCCTTGACGGTTGACAGTGTGATGCCGGGGATCTCGGTGAGGTGCTCATAGAGCGCCGTGGTGCCGGCCTTCTGCACCCCGGCGATGATGAAGTTGACCTTCGGCATGGTTCCTCTTGGTTCACCCAGGGCGGGAGGCCTTGGCCATCGCGCCTACGCCATGCGTGGATACGACTTCATGCGCGCGACGACACGCGATAATAGGGGAGGGACTGCGCCCTGGCCCCAGGTGGGATCCCGGCGGCGCGATGCCAGAACAGGTTTGAGAGAGTGATCGTCATCGCCCCTACTGCTGCATGGACCCACCGCCCATGAAGGTTGTCATCCTGTGTGGCGGGCTCGGGACCCGCATCTCCGAGGAGAGCCACCTGAAGCCCAAGCCGATGATCGAGATCGGTGGGCGGCCCATCCTCTGGCACATCATGAAGCTGTTCTCCCACCATGGGTTCAACGAGTTCATCATCTGCCTTGGCTACAAGGGCTATGTGATCAAGGAGTACTTCTCCAACTACGTCCTACACAATGCCGACCTCACGGTGGACCTGGCCCGCGGCTCGGTGGAGTACCACGCCACCAATCATGAACCATGGAAAGTCACCCTGGTGGACACCGGGGCTGAGACCATGACCGGGGGGCGGCTGAAGCGGGTGGCGTCGTATCTGACGCCTGGCGAGCCCTTCTTCTTTACCTATGGCGATGGGGTGGCGGACGTGGACCTGACGGCCCTGGCGGCCTTCCACCGGAGCCACGGCAAGGAGGCCACGGTGACGGCGGTCTCGCCGCCCGGCCGCTATGGGGCCTTGGATATCGTCGATGGGGCGGTGGAGCGGTTCATCGAGAAGCCGCCGGGCGATAATGGCCTGATCAACGGCGGGTTCTTCGTGCTGCAGCCCGAGGTGGTCAGCCGGATCGAAGGCGACGACATGTCCTTTGAGACCAAACCCTTGGAAGGTCTGGCGGCGGACGGCCAGTTGATGGCGCGCCGGCATGAGGGCTTTTGGGCCGCGATGGACACCCTGCGCGACAAGAACCAGCTGGAGAGCCTCTGGGCCTCGGGCAAGGCACCATGGCACGTCTGGAAATGAGCCGACCCGATCCCAGGTTCTGGTCGGGCAAACGGGTGCTGCTGACCGGACACACCGGCTTCAAGGGCTCGTGGGCGGCGATCTGGCTGGCCCGGATGGGGGCACAGGTCACGGGCCTGGCCCTAGCCCCGGACCAGACACCGGCTCTGTTTGATCAGGCGGGGGTTGGAAGCCTGGTCCAGTCCAAGATTGCTGACCTGCGCGATCAGGGTGCCGTTGAGGCCGCGCTGGCCGGCGCTGAGTTTGATCTGGTGCTGCATATGGCCGCCCAGCCCATAGTTCGGGCCTCCATTGAGGACCCGGTGGCCACCTTTGCCTCCAACATCCTGGGCACGGCCCATCTGCTCCAAGCCGTGCGCAGCCAGGCGGACCTGAGGGCTGTGTTGGTGATCACTTCGGATAAGGTCTACGCCAATGCCGAGACCGGTCGGGCCTTTACCGAGACCGACGCCCTGGGAGGCAAGGACCCCTATTCGGCGTCAAAGGCGGCCGCTGAGATCGTCACCCAGAGCTTTGCCCGCAGTTTCTTTGATCAGGCTGGTGTGCCGGTGGCGACGGCGCGGGGGGGCAATGTGATCGGTGGCGGTGACTATTCCCGCGACCGGATCGTCGCCGACATCGTCCGGGCTGGTCAGGCCCAGGGAGTGACGGTCTTGCGCCATCCGGAGGCCACCCGGCCCTGGCAGCATGTGCTGGACTGTGTGGCCGGTTACCTGGCCTATCTCGAGCGGCTGGCCACCGACCCCGTCGCACCGCGGGCGCTGAACTTCGGACCTCGGCCGGGCGGTCCTGAGGTGACGGTGGGCGAGTTGGCCACCACGGCGGTGCAGGCCCTGGGGGCCAAGCCCTGGCGGCACGAACCCGACCCCCACTCCCTGGAGGCGCGCGCGCTGGGTATCGATGCCAGCCTGGCCAAGCGGGTGCTGGGCTTTGAGAGCCGGCTGGATGCGCCGGTGGCGGTGAAATGGACGATGGACTGGTATCGCCAACAGGCCGATGGGGCTGACGCCCTGGCCCTGTGCCAGGATCAGATCTCGAATTACGAAAGCCTTTGATGACCGCTCCTGCCTGTCGCTTCTGCCGCGCGCCCTTGACCCAGGACTTCATCGACCTGGGCCGCCAGCCCCTGGCCAACAGCTACCTAACGCCCGCGCAACTGGCGGCGGGGACGGAGATGTCCTATCCGCTGCACACCCGGGTCTGCGGCACCTGCTTCCTGGTCCAGGCTGACGATCCGGTTTCCGCCGATGATATCTTCGATGCGGACTACGCCTATTTCTCTGCCTATTCAGAGAGTTGGGTGGCCCATGCCAAGCGCTATGCCCTGGCCATGACCGCGCGGTTTGGTCTGGGCCCCCAGTCCCTGGTGGTGGAGGTGGCCTCCAACGACGGCTACCTTCTGCAGCACTTCAAGGCCGCCGGCGTGCCGGTGCTTGGCATCGAGCCCACCGCCAATACCGCCCAGGTGGCGGCGGAGGAGCGGGGCATCCCCACTGAGGTCTCGTTCTTCAATGAGGCCACCGGCCGGGATCTGAAGGCGCGCGGGATCGCCGCTGACCTGATGGCGGGCAACAATGTGCTGGCGCACGTCCCGGACATCGGGGATTTCGTGGCGGGCTTTCCCCACGTGCTGAAGCCCCAGGGGGTGCTGACCTTTGAGTTTCCACACCTGCTGAATCTGATCGAGCGGGTACAGTTCGACACCATCTACCACGAGCACTATTCCTACCTGTCGCTGCTGGCGGTGGAGCGGGTGCTGCGGGCCAAGGGTCTGCGGCCCTTCGACGTGGAGTTGCTGGCGACCCACGGCGGGTCCTTGCGGCTGTTCTGCGCCCATGAGGTCTCTGACCACCGAGAAACCCAGGCCCTCCGGGATCTGCGGGCGCGGGAGCAGGCCGCCAACCTGGACAAACTATCCGGATATCAAGGTTTTACCGCCCGGGCCGAGGCGGTGCGCGCGGGCTTCCTGACCTTCCTGGCCCAGGCCAAGGCGCAAGGTAAGCGGGTGGCTGCCTATGGCGCCGCAGCGAAGGGCAATACCTTCCTGAACTATGCGGGCGTGGGGACAGACGACATCGTGGCGGTGTTCGACGCCAATCCACACAAGCAGGACCACGCCATGCCGGGCAGCCACATTCCGATCTATGCCCCGGCCAAGGTCGATGAGATCAAGCCGGACTATTTGCTGATCCTGCCTTGGAACCTGAAGGACGAGATCATGGGTCAACTGGCGCACATCTCTGACTGGGGCGGCCGGTTTGTCACCGCCTCTCCGGAGACGAAGGTCATAAGCTGATGAGGTTTTCGGCGACCGCCGTTGCGGGGGTGAGCCTCCTGGACCTGGACCCGGCCCCCGATGAGCGGGGGTTCTTTGCCCGGCTGCATTGTCCCGCCGAATTTGCGGCCGCAGGGCATCCCTTTGTTCCAGGCCAGACCAGCCTGTCGCGAAACACCCGCGCCTTCACCCTGCGGGGAATGCACTTTGAGGCACAGCCCAGGTCTGAGACCAAGCTGGTGCGGGTCACGCGGGGGCGGATCTTTGACGTGGCGGTGGATCTGCGCCGCGGCAGCCCGACCTATCTGGCCTGGGTCGGGGCCGAGCTGTCAGCGCAGAACGGTCGTGCCCTGCTGATCGCGCCAGGCATGGCCCACGGCTTTCTCACCCTGGAGGATGACACTGACGTCCTCTACCAGATCGACCAGATGTTCGAGCCCGGACACGGGCGTGGCGTGCGGTGGAACGATCCTGCCTTCGCCATCGACTGGCCGGCCGAGCCCGTGGTGATCTCCGAGCGGGACGCCGCCTATCCAGATCACGTCAGGTAGGGGCGGTGGCCAAGATCCTGCTCACCGGGGCGACCTCGTTCACAGGGGTCTGGATCGCCCAGGCCCTGGCGCAAGCCGGACACCAGGTCGTGGCCCCTCTCAAGCGGCGGCGTGAGGACTATGCAGGTCTGCGCCGGGATCGGGTGGCGCGGCTGGCGACGTTTGCCGAGATCGTCTTTGAGACCCCCTTCGCGACCCCGGCTTTCCTTGATCTCCTGGCCTCTGCCGGACCCTTCGACATCCTGGCTCACCATGCCGCCGATATCCCGGGCTACCGAAGCCCCGACTATGATGTGGCCGCCGGCGTCACCCGCAACTTGACTGGCGCTGGCCAGGTCTTTGCGGCGGCTGCTGCCGCAGGGGTGACTGGCGTGATCGCCACTGGCACGGGGTTCGAGGACGCCGCCGGGGGCCTGGCGGTTTCGCCCTATGGCCTGTCGAAGCGGCTGACCAATGACGGCTTTCGTCACCTGGCCCTCTGGCAGGGCCTGGCCTTTGCCCGCTTCATGATCAACGGCCCCTTTGGACCGCTGGAGGAGGGGCGTCTGGTCTGGTCCCTGTTCCAGGCCTGGTTTGCTGGCAGGCCCGGCGTGGTGCGCACCCCTGACTATGTGCGCGACAATATCCCCGTCGTGCTGTTGGCCCGGGCCTATGGCGACCTGGTGGCCGAGATGCTGGCCAAGCCGGGTCTGGACCGGGTCTGCCGACCCGCCGGTTTCGTTGAACCCCAGGGCGACTTTGCCCAACGCGTGGCCCGCCATGTCGCACCCAGGCTTGGCCGGGACTGCCCGGTGGACTGCTGGCTCCAGGCCGACTTCCCCGAACCCCGCACCGTGGCCAATACCGAACCCACCCTGGACCGCCCCTGGGACGAGGCCGGCTTCTGGGATGACTATGTGGACTACTACCGGCAGGTCGAGCGGCGGGGATTGCTGGGGGGCGGGGCGTAGGGCGCTATCATCGTGATACCCCACCCCCAAACCACGTCATCCTCGGGCCTCGTCCCGAGGATCCATGATCTCTGTGACCCAGCGAAGATCTCCAGCTGAACCGTCGCACCCTTCACCCCGATCAAGGAGATCATGGGTAGCCGGGACAAGCCCGGCTATGACGTTCGGGCGGGGCTGGGCGGGGGCGTGGGTGAACTCGCTCGGCTCCCCTAAACCTCGCCCTTCACCGCTTTCTCGACCAGGGCGAAGAAGTCGTGGGCGAATTGGGTGGTTTGGCCGATTGGGCTGGCGCGCATACGTTCGCGCAGGCCGGCCCGTAGCTCGACGATGCGGTCGGGATCCGTCCCCAGTTTTACGGCCGCGGCGATATAGCCGTCGATGTCGCGGGCGCACAGCTCGGGCATCCCGCCGTTCATCAGGCTGGAATAACTGAGCCGCTCAAACAGGCCCTCGCCTACCAGGGTGATCACCGGGGTGCCCATCCAGAGGCTTTCGCAGGTGGTGGTGCCGCCGGTCTGGGGGAAGCTGTCGAGGGAGATGTCCATCTGGTTGTAGAAAGGCAGGTGGGCGCCGCGGACGGCCTCAAAGCGCAGGCGGTCGGCACTGACGCCCTCTTGCGCAAAGATCGCCGAGAGGTTCTTGCGGAAACTTTCGGATCCCCCTTCGGGGCGCACGAACATGAACTTGGAATTGGGCACCTGGGCCACGACCTTGGCCCAGGTCCGGACCATGTCGCGGCTGAACTTATAGGGGTTATTGGCGGTGCCGAAGGTGACATAGCCATTGCGGGCCACCGGCGCGGGGTTCTCCACCGCCAGCCGGTCATGGAAGGCCCCCGACGACAGGGCAAACCAGCCGTGGGGCAGCACCAGGGGCTTTTCGATCAGCAGGCCGTCATGCTCGGGCAGCATGAAGGGGTCGACGATCAGGTAGTCGATGGCCTTCAGACCCGCCGAATGGGGATAGCCAAGCCAACTGGCCTGAATGGGGGCGGGCTTATAGGCCATCACCGAAATCTTGTTCATGTGGGTCGAGCCCCCCAACTCGATCAGCATGTCGAGCTGATCATCGGCGATCAGTTGGGCGGCGTCGCGGTCGTTGATGTCAGGGTTCCAGCGGAAGCCCTCCACCATGCCGGCGATCCGCTTCTGGGTCGGGTCCTCCTTGCCGGTATAGTAGGAGTAGCAAAACACCTCGAACTTGCTGCGGTCATAGTGCTCAAACAGCGGCAGGGAGAAGTAGGCCACCGGATGGGCACGCAGGTCTGAGGACATGAAACCGATGCGCATCTTTCCCCCCGCCGGTCGGGGTGCGGGATGGGTGATGGGTCGGCGCGCCACCGCGGTTTCCACGAGCTCGCCCCAGATCCGGTGCTGGTGAACCAGCTCAGCGCGGTCTTCTGACGTGCGGACGCGGGCCAGGTGGGAGAGCAGGGCGGTGTGGCGTCCATTGGAGGCCCATAGGCGGCCAAGATGCTGGAAGTCCCCCAGGGCGTCGGCGGCGTCGTAGTCGGCGACCCGAACAAAGATG
>JANPAO010000515.1:0-4825 GCA_031429955.1 Phenylobacterium sp.
CGGCGGAGATCGAGTGATAAAACCGCGCCAGGCCCAGCGCGATCCCCAGCTTCATCACCTCCGAAGGCTGGAAACTGCCCAAGGGCCCGAGATCAAGCCAACGCTGCGCGCCCATCCGCACATCGCCGATGGCCTCCACCAGCACCAGCAGCAGCAGGCCAAAGCCATAGAGCGGATAGGCGATGGCAAACCAGACCCGCAGGTCCACCATGGCCAGGACCACCATCACCACAAACAGGACGCCGAACCGGAACAGGTGCGCCCCGGCCCAGGGCTCCCAGGACGACCCCGCAATAGAGAACATCATCAGGGCCCCGGCCCCGGCGATCAGGCACAGGGCAAACGAAAACAGCCAGTCGATCTCGCTGAACTTGACGATCAACCGGTCGCGTTCACCGGGACGGGTCAGGGCGCTGACGGTCATGTCGGGGCTCGTGGCGGCAGGGGCGGCAGGGCTCCAGAGATCGGGGCTCCGGGGGCGACACCCTCGGCCAGCCCCTCAGGCGTAAGCTCCGGCATGGGCAGGGGCTTTTCGATGCGGGCCCGGATCTCTGGATCCTTCAGCAGGGCCACCCGCATCACCTCGCGCGCGCGCGGGGCACCGGCGGTGGCACCGCCAAGTCCGCCGTGCTCGACAATGACCGAGATGGCATAGCGGGGCGCGTCATAGGGCGCGAAGGCGACGAACAGATTATGGTCCTTCAGCTTCCACTGCACGCTGGCACTGCTGCGGGAGGCGACATTGTCATAGCTGCGAACCTGGGCGGTGCCGGTCTTGCCGGCCATCATCACGTCCCCGAGCCCCAGTTGGCTCTGGCGATAGGCCGTGCCGCTGACATCATTGGCCACGGCGATCATGCCTGACCGGACATAGTCGATGTTTTCCTGCTTGAAGGGCAGATTGGGCACTGCGGCCCCGCTGGGCATCTCCTTGCCGCCGATGGAGCGGACCAGTCGCGGGTTCAGCGCCTTGCGGCCATTGGCCAGCCGCGCGGTCATCACCGCCAATTGCAGGGCATTGACGTTGATATAGCCCTGACCAATCCCGTAGCTGACGGAGTCTCCTGGCTGCCAAACCGGCTCGCGCTTGACCGCCTTGCGCTTCCACTCCCGCGACCCGACCACGCCCTTCTTCTGCCCGGGAATGCCCAGATCAAAGGTCTGACCAAAACCCAGGGCGTGCGCAGCCATGGCAATCGGGTCCGGGCCGACCCGCAGGGCCGTCTGATAAAAATAGATGTCGCAGGAGTTCTTGATGGCGTCGTGCATGTTCTGGGACCCATGCCCCTCATGCTTCCAGCACCGCCAGGTGCGGCCGCCATAGTACCAGCCCCCGGAACAGTGAACCCGCTGCTCAGGGTCAATACCGGCCTCCAGAGCGGCCAGCGCCACGGTGGGCTTGAAGGTCGAACCAGGTGGATAGAGCCCCGACATCGCCTTGTCCAACAAGGGTTTGCGCTCGTAACCGGCCAGGGCGCGGTACTCGCTGCCGGTCATGCCGCGCACGAAACGATTGGCGTCAAAGCTGGGAGCCGAGGCCATGCACAGCACATCGCCCGTGCGGCAGTCCAGCATCACCACCGCCCCGCTCTCCTCGCCCATCACCTCTAGGGCGCGGGTCTGGATGTCGGCATCCAGGGACAATTTGATCTCGTCACCGGGGGTCGCGGCGATGTCGCCGCCAGCATCCTGCCGGACCTCCCGGCCGTTGGCGTCCACCTCGACCTTCAAGGCACCGGGACGGCCGCGGAGCCGCAGGTCAAAGGCCTTCTCGACCCCCTGCCGCCCGATCCGGAAGCCTGGGTGCAGCATGATCGCCTCGGAGTTCGGGCCGGTGGGGGCCAAGTCCTCCTTGTTTACCTTGGCCACATAGCCGATGACGTGGGCGAAGGCCCCGCCGTGGGGATAGACCCGCACCTCCCCCATGTCGGCGGTGACGCCCGGCAATTCCGGGGCGCGGACATTGATGGCCGAGAACTGCTCCCAGCTCATATCCTCCATCACCGAAACCGGCGACCGCTTGGGCGCGCGCTTCAAGTCTCGCGTCAGCCGAGTCTGACGCTCTGCGTCCAGCGGCACGAAACTGGCCAGGGTCTTCAGGGTTTCGGCGGGATCAAGCTTGTCCTCCCGCGACACCAGCAGTCGGAAATTGGGGCGATTGGAGGCAAGAACCACGCCATTTCGATCGACAATCAGCCCCCGCGGCGGCGGGACAAGCCGGAAATTGAACTGGTTGGAGGCGGAAAGCTTCTCATACCGCTGGGCCTCCACCAATTGCAGATGGGCCAGCCGACCGGTCAAGGCCAGCAGCCCAAGCCCCGAGAGCCCGCCCATCAGAAAGGCGCGGCGATGGAAGACCCCTTGCCGCTCATTGACCTCGGTGAAGAAGATGGACGGTTCGCTCATCGGCCCTGTTGCCTAGCGGAATCGAACATCGGCATCCTCGAATCTCTCGATCAGCCGGTTGGCAAAGGGATAGAGCAGGATTGTGGCAAGGAATTGCCAGAACACTGCGATCAGGCTTGGCGAGGCACTGGCATCCATCCGGGTGAACAGAAACCCCGCCAGGCTCGCCACACCGCAGGCAGCCGCAAACCAGGCCCACATCATCGGCCGGCTCTGCCCCACCATCCAGTTGCGGCACAACAGGACCACCCCATAGGCGGTCAGCAGCGAAAGCGCCCAGAGACCGATGGGCGAGCCCCACAGAATGTCCAGGGTCAGGCCCATCAGCAACACACCAAAAGGGGCCAGAATCGACGGACGGATCACGGCCCAGGCAAAGGCCGGCACCATGCAAAACACCGGCTCGGGTAGTTGAAGGGTAAAGACCCGCAAGGGAATGCCGAACACCAGAGTCCATCCGAGGCACTGGACCAAGGGAAAACCAAGCCAGCGCCAGGGATTGAGCGGTCGGGCGGCCGACAGGCTCAAAATGGCACCTCGGGCGGCGGCGCAGGGGCAGGTGTGGCCACCACGACGGGCGGTGCCTGTGGTGGTGAGCGGGCGGGTGACACAGGCCGCTTCGGCAGGTTGACCTTGGCCGGAGGCGGGGCTCTGGTTGCGCTGACCCGGGGAGGGCCGGCCACAGCCGGCAAGGGGACGACCGGCGCGGGGGCCGGCGTCACGCCCACCCCCTCGGGCGCCGCCGAGGGCGGCGGCACGGGCATCTTGTCGAGTTCCGCAGCCTGAGCCTTGGTGAGTTGCGAGAAGTCCTGGAACAACAGGATGCGGACGAAATCGATCGGGGCCGCATCGGATGCCAGGATCACCCGCCACCGGCCATCAAGGCCCTTGACCGCCACCCCCACCGGCAAGCCCCGAGGCAGGACCCCGCCGTCACCCGATGTCAGGACCCGGTCGCCCTGCTTCACTGGATCGCGACCCCGAAGATAGTCCAGCTTGGGATTGGGACCCCCGTCGCCCGTCAGGATGGCCCGGGCATTGGTGCGGTCGATCATCACCGGGGTGCGGGAGGCTATGTCGGTGAGTAACAGGATGCGGCTGGCCCCGCGGGTCACCCCGATAACCCGGCCCACCAGACCGTTCTCGCTCATCACCGGGTTGCCCGGCTGAATGTTGTCAGCCTGCCCCACATTGGCCAGACGGGTATTGGCAAAGGGGCCGCGACTGTCGGTCACGGTGCGCGCCGCCACCATCGGGATCGGCGGCTCGGTCTTCAGACCCAGCAGGGCCTTGTAGCGCTCATTGGTATCCCGCAGCGAGATCGCGGCATCGCGCCACTGGCGTGCCTCCTTGAGCTCCGCCTTCAGCCGTCGGTTCTCCGACACCGCAAAAAGGTAGTCGCGCAGGTTTTCCATCCCCAGACCGGTCCAGCGTCCCGGGGCGGCAAGGGCACCGCTGACCGGCGTCACCACCGCATCACCGACCTGGCGGGTGACACCATAGGCTTCTGACTGGAAGGTCTCGCGACGGTCAGAAATCAGCAGGGCCACAGCCACCACCACGGCCACGATCAGGGCCACCGCGGCGGTCCAAGCCAACGGCACCTTCAGTTCGCCGAACGGACTTTCACGAAAAGCCACCTAGCCGACCGTCCCCTGGAAAACGGGATCCCCCGGTTCCATCCGCCAAAGTGCAAGTTTTAAGCCAGCGTGGACTCAAGCACGCCCTTCATCCACTTGGGATGTTCAAGCACCTTGCCGCAGCCAAGGGCCACGCAGGACAGGGGATCATCCGCCACCGTCACCGGCAGTCCCGTATGGTCGCGGATCTCGGCGTCCAGGCCGCGCAGCAAGGCTCCGCCACCGGTCAGCATGATGCCCTTGTCGGCGATGTCCGACGCCAGTTCGGGCGGTGTGGCCTCCAGGGCCATTTTCACGGCCTCGACGATCTGCCCTACCGGTTCGGCCAAGGCATCAGAGGCCTGCTTCTCGCTTATGCGGACCTCGCGTGGCACCCCCTGCATCAGGTCGCGCCCCTTGACCTCAATAGACAGACCTTCGCCGTCGGCAGGCGCGCGCGCTGTGCCAATGTCCTTTTTGATCCGCTCTGCGGTGGTCTCACCGATCAGCAGGTTATGGTTGCGGCGCATATAGCTGATGATCGCCTCGTCCATCTTGTCACCGCCAACCCGGACCGAGCGGGAATAGACGATGCCCGATAGCGACAGCACCGCCACCTCGGTGGTGCCGCCACCGATGTCCACCACCATCGACCCGGTGGGTTCATGAATGGGCAGACCGGCACCAATCGCTGCGGCCATCGGCTCGTCAATCAGCCCGACCCGTCGACCTCCGGCATTGAGGCAGCTGTCATTGATGTCGCGACGTTCCACCGCCGTCGCACCGGACGGCACGCAGAC
>JANPAO010000516.1:0-1708 GCA_031429955.1 Phenylobacterium sp.
GTCCCGGGGTGGGGGCCGTCTCCTGGGTCAGATCGATCCGCAGCGTCTTGGCGGTGGGGTCATAGTGGTGGCTGAGGGAAACCTTCGGGGTCCCAGCTTGCTCGTACCAGGCAAAGAAGTCGGTCAGATCCTGCCCCGAGACCTCGGCAAAGCAGCGGATGAATTCTTCCACCGTCGTGGCGTGGCCATCCCAGCGGTCGAAGTAGAGGTCCATTCCCTTTCGGAACATCTCATCGCCCAGCAGGGTCTTGAGCATCCGGATTACCTCGGCACCCTTTTCGTAGATGGTGGCGGTGTAGAAGTTGTCGATCTTCAGATAGCTGTCGGGCCGCACTGGGTGGGCGAGGGGGCCTTGGTCTTCGGAGAACTGCCGCGCTCTCAGGGCCTTGACGTCCTTAATCCGCTGCACGGCCGCGCCGCGCATATCGCCTGAGAAGCTTTGGTCACGGAAGACCGTCAGGCCTTCCTTCAGACAGAGCTGGAACCAATCGCGGCAGGTTATCCGGTTGCCCGTCCAGTTGTGGAAGTACTCATGGGCCACCACCCCCTCGATCCGCTCATAGTCAAAGTCGGTGGCGGTCGTCTCGTCGGCCAGCAGCAGGGAGGAGTTGAAGATATTCAACCCCTTGTTCTCCATCGCCCCGAAGTTGAAGTCGCGCACTGCGACGATCATGAACAGGTCCAGGTCGTACTCCCGCCCAAACACCTGCTCATCCCAGACCATGGCGCGTTTCAGGGAGTCCATGGCGTAGGCCGCGCGGGCCGACATGCCGGGATCGACGTAGATCTTCAGCTCCACCCGGCGGCCGCTCATGGTCACCAGCGAGTCCGCCAGTACATCCAACTCACCCGCCACCAGGGCAAACAGATAGGCGGGCTTTGGGAAGGGGTCGTTCCACACCGCATAGTGGCGCCCGTCGGCCAGGGGGCCCGCCTCCATCAGGTTGCCGTTAGAGAGCAGGTGGTGAAAGGTTTTGTCGGCCTCGATCCTCACCGTGAAGCGAGACAGGACGTCGGGGCGGTCGGCAAACCAGGTGATCTTGCGGAAGCCCTCAGCCTCACACTGGGTGCAGAAGCGGCCGCCCGACATGTAGAGACCATCCAGGGCCTTGTTGGCCTCCGGATCGATCTCGACCTCGGTCTCCAGGACGAAGTTGTCTGGTAGGTTGGGGATCGTCAGGAACTCGGCCGTGATGATCCGCTCGTCGCCCGTTAGCAATCGACCGTCCACCGCCACCGAGATCGGCGTCAACCGTTCCCCATTCAGCACCAGCGGCTCGCCATGGTCGCCATTGCGGCGAATGGACAAGGTGGCCCGAACCCGCGTGCTGTTGGGCTTGAGATCGAAAACAAGCTCGGTCTTCTCGATCAGGAAGGCGGGCGGACGATAGTCGGTGAGCCGGATAGGCTGGGGGGTCTCGGTGCGCATTTCGGGAATCTAGGGGATCAGGATCGTGAGGGCGAGGGCCATGGCGCAATTTGCGAAACTGTCACGTCCCCAGGATAGGCATCGTCCTATGAAGGAGAATTCGGATATCGCCGAGGGCAAGAGCTGCGGCGCGTGTGGCCTATGCTGCAAACTGATCGGCGTGCAGTCCCTGGGCAAGCCTCAGTTCGTCTGGTGCAAGTCCTACCGCAAGGGCATCGGCTGCCAGATCTATGATGATCGGCCCTCCGATTGCCGCGCCTTTGTCTGCTACTGGATGCA
>JANPAO010000517.1:0-4186 GCA_031429955.1 Phenylobacterium sp.
CGCCACCGGGGAAGAACTTGTTCTGCCGGGGACGTCCGGCCAGGGTGATGAGGGCCACCGAGCACTTGCCCGCCGCAATGGCCTGGGCCGCATGGCCGACATGGAGCAGGTAGGACGAGCCGCCGGTCTCGGTGGAGTCCAGGTGCCGAACATTCCGCAGCCCCATATAGTCGACCATCGACATGCCGCCGAAACCTGGGGCGTCGCCGGCGCAGAAGTAGCCGTCGATGTCGTCCTTGGTCAGGCCGGCGTCGGCCAGGGCCCCCTTGGCGCATTCGGCATGGAGCTGCGGCGTGGACTTGTCGGGGGCATCCCGAGTGGGGTGCTCATAGGCCCCCATGATGTAGGCCTTGCCCTTAATGCTCATCGATCCCCCATCTCAAATTCGCAGCGTTTGAATGAGGGGTGGCTTACCCCCCTCGTCCCCAGGTGTCATCCCGCCAAATTCGGCTATGGCGGCCAGAGGCTTGCCGCTAAGACGTCGCCTTCCGCTTCGCACAATTGGTAGGATGACCCGATGTTGGTTGAACAGGTCCTGGCTCAGGACTTTGGAACCCTGGCCGAGGTCATCGGTCTGCAGGCCAAGGAACGGCCCGCCCAGGCCGCCCTGATCGACGCCCGCCGCACCCTGTCCTATGGCGAGCTGGACAGTCTGATGGACGCCATTGCCTGCGCCCTGCAACGTGAGGGGGTCGATAATGCCGATGTGGCGGCCATCTGCGCCACCAGCTCGGTGGAGTACGGCGCGACCTTCTTCGGCATCCTGCGCGCGGGCGGCATCGTCGCCCCCCTGGCCCCATCCTCCACGCCCGAGAGCCTGGTGGGCATGCTCAAGGACTGCGGCGCCAAGGTCTTCTTCCTCGACAAGGGGGTCTCCGAGGCCCTGGCCGGCGTGGCCCGTCAGATCACCGCCCAGCGCGTCGCCCTGGACGGCTCCGACGCAGGTATCCCTCTCCAGACCTGGCTGGCCCCGACCGGTGCCAAACCGCGTCCGGTGACTGTGACCCCGGAGCAGGGCTTCAACATCATCTACTCCTCGGGCACCACCGGAACGCCGAAGGGTATTGTCCAACCTCACGCCATGCGCTGGGGCCAGATCCGGCGGGGCATGTATGGCGAGGGCGCGGTGACCATGGTCTCGACCCCGCTCTATTCCAACACCACCCTGGTCTCCTTCCTGCCCACCGTCTCCAACGGCGGCACGGCGGTGCTGATGGCCAAGTTCGATGCCGAGCAGTTCCTGAAATTGTCGGAAGCGCACCGCGCCACCCACGCCATGCTGGTGCCGGTTCAGTACCGGCGGCTGATGGAGCGGCCAGACTTCGATAGCTTCGACCTCTCCAGCTATGTGATGAAATTCTCCACCAGCGCCCCCTTCGCCGCCGCCCTTAAGGCCGATGTGCTCAAGCGCTGGCCCGGCGGTCTGATCGAGTTCTACGGCATGACCGAGGGCGGCGGGTCCTGCGGCCTGATGGCCCACGAACACCCAGACAAGCTGCACACCGTTGGCAGACCCCTCCCGGGGCACGACATCCGGTTGATCGACGAGGATCTCAAAGAGGTCCCCCAGGGCAAGATCGGCGAGGTGGTCGGTCGCTCGGGTGCCATGATGGTGGGCTACCACAACCAGCCGGGCAAGACCTCCGAGGCCGAGTGGTACAGCCCCGAGGGACTCCGCTACATCCGCACCGGCGATGTGGGGGTGTTCGACGCCGATGGCTTCCTCACCCTGATGGACCGCAAGAAGGACATGATCATCTCCGGCGGCTTCAATATCTATCCTTCCGACCTGGAGGCCGAGATGATCCAGCATCCGCAGGTGCTGGAGGTGGCCGTGGTGGGCGTGGCGTCAGACGCCTGGGGCGAGACCCCGGTGGCCTTTGTAACCCTCAAGCCGGGTGCTGAGATCACGGCGGAAGCCCTCAAGGCCTGGACCAACACCAAGCTCGGCAAGACCCAGCGCCTGGCCGACCTGGTGCTGGTGGAGAGCCTGCCCCGCAGCCACATCGGCAAGGTGCTCAAGCGCGAACTGCGCGACGCGTATCAGGCCGCCCACACCGGCATCACGGCGTGAGTACGCCCCTCCTGCCCCCGGCCAAGAGTGTGGCTGATCTCTGCGATGACCACGAGGACGAGATCGAGGTCTGCCTCGTCCAGTTCCGCGACTACGGAGCCCGCAAGGCCTTCTCCGGGCCGATCCGCACCGTCCGCTGTCGGGAGGACAACTCCCTGGTCAAGGCCACCCTGGCCGAACCCGGCGAAGGTTGCGTCCTGGTGGTGGACGGCGGCGGGTCCCTGGCCATGGCCCTGGTGGGCGACATGCTGGGGGCTGACGGCGCAAAGAACGGCTGGGCCGGGATCATCATCTATGGCGCGGTCCGCGACACCGCGGTGCTAGCCACCCTGGATATCGGAATCAAGGCCCTGGGCGCGGTGCCTATCCGCAGCGTCAAGCGCGGCGAGGGTGTGGTGGACATGCCGGTGGCCTTCGGCGGGGTGATTTTCCAGCCCGGCGACATGCTGCATGCCGATGAGGACGGCGTCGTGGTCCTGCCCGCCGAAGACTGAACAGCCGGGCTTGCGCCGCGAAGGGCAGATGAGTAGGTTCCGCCCTCGCTCGGCGGGCCCCCTCTAAGGGGCCTCCAGACGTCTCCGGAGAGGTGGCTGAGTGGTCGAAAGCACCGCACTCGAAATGCGGCGTACCTTTACCGGTACCGTGGGTTCGAATCCCACCCTCTCCGCCAGAACCCCTGTTCGCACTTGTTCGCCGATCCCGTGGGTGAGGACATTGCCCGCTGCCTCCATTTCGGGCCACTTCCGTGCCGCGATCCGGGGCGACGGTCAGGCCGGCTCGAGCTGGAAGGCTTTTTCCAAGACCACCAGCTCCTCCTCCAGCATGTCGCTGAGGCGCTGTACGTCGGGCAGGATGTTGGCCCCAGCGATCAGGCCAAATTCCAACTGATCGCGATAGCTCTGGACCGTGATGTTCAGGGCCATGCCATGGGTGACGATGGAGACCGGAAACAGGTGCAGCAACTCGGCCCCGGCAGCATAGAGCGACATGCGCGGACCCGGGACGTTGGAGATGATGACATTGGCACTCGGGGGCAGAATGTCCGACAGGCCTGAGCGCGAATAGAGCAGGGCCAGGACCTGCATCGCCATGGGCACCCCGATGGCTGAGGCATTGGTCATCAGGGGGATGACATCCTTCAGGGGGCTGACCAGAGCCTTGGCCTTGGTGGACTCGGCAATGATGCTGGCGATGCGAGCCTTTGGGTCCTCGATATGGGTGGCGATCTGGCTGACCATGGCGAAGGCTTGGTTGTTGGCCTCGGCATTGCCCTCTTCGCGCAGGGAGATTGGGATGGCCGCACTCAGCGGCTTGTCGGGCAGGCTGCCGGTCTCCAGCAGATAGCGGCGCAGGGTACCGCTGGACAGGGCCAGGACCACGTCATTGAGCTTGCCCCCCGCAGCCTTGCCCACCGCGCGCGCCCGGGACAGGGACAGGGTGACCGTCCCAAAGGCGCGCTCAGAGCTGATGGACTTGTTCAGGGGTGTCTTGGGCGCGATGAGATTGCGAAGGTCCCCTAGCTTGGAGGGATCCAGCATACCTGGCAGGGCCTTGGCTGCGGCCCCGGCAATACCAGGCAGGGCGGCGGCGACATTGATGCCGACCTCCAGCTGGTTGGTGACGTGATCCAGCAGAACCGAGCCGAAGTCGGTCCTGCCGGTACGAGGCAGCTTGACCTGGGAGGTGCCGCCGGCGAACGGGCTGCGCCAGAGTCGCACATAGGTCTCCGCCGCCGTGGCCGCAGCCTCACGCACCGTGGGCTTGGCCTTGGCACCGGCCTTGGCCTTGGGCCGAGGCTCGGGATTTGGCACGGTGTCGTAGATGATCTGGGTCAGGGCGACCCCGGCCCCGCCATCGATCAGGGCATGGTGGATCTTCACATAGAGGCCGACCTGATTGTCGGGCATATTCTCAAACAGATAGAATTCCCAGAGAGGGCGGGCTCGGTTCAGCAGCTTGGCATGCATCCATCCCACGGTCCGCCGCAGGGTCGCCATGTCACTGGGGGCCGCCAGGCTGCCACGGAACATCTGACGATTGATGTCGAACTGATCGTCCTCGATCCAGCTGGGATGATCAAAGTCCAGCACCGTGCGAGCCAGCTTCTGCCTG
>JANPAO010000518.1:0-5057 GCA_031429955.1 Phenylobacterium sp.
TGCTGGCCGCCGCCACCGGCGGTAGCCTGCCCCCCATCCTGTGGGATGGGGTCACCACCTTTACAGGCTGGACTGGCCCCACCCCGCGCCTTTGGCTGAAGGATGGCCCGGTGCTCAATCTGAACCTGCCAAAGGCGGGTCAGGTGGAAGCCGCCGCCCCCACGGTGACCGCATCCTTGGGAACAGCCGGCCTCGCCGAACCCACAGCGGTGGTGCTGCCCGCCGGCCAGGATCAGCCTGCAAAATGAGGCGGCTCCGCGTGCTCGCTGCCGCGATCCTCTGCCTGGGGGCGGCACCATCTGCGCCACCCGTCGCGCTTGAGACGCTGTTGGCCGAAACGCCTGCACCGACCCTGGACACCTACCGACTGTTCACAGACCAGGCGGGGCGAACGCCCCATGCCAGCCTGACCCCCTATACTCTGAACACACCCCTGTTCAGCGACTATGCGGAGAAGTCGCGCTTTCTGTTCCTGCCCCCAGGGACAAGGGCGACCTATAACGCCACGGGGGTCTTTGACTTCCCGGTGGGCACAACCCTGGTCAAGACCTTCGCCTATCCCGCCGATCTGCGGGATCCCAAGTCGCCAAGCAGGTCCGTTGAGACGCGCCTGCTGATCCGCAAGGCGCAGGGATGGGTGGCCCTAACCTATGTCTGGAACCCCGAGCAGACCCAAGCCACTTTGAAGCGGGCCGGCGCTCGTTTGTCGATCTCCGTGCGCGATCACGGCGGCCAACCCCTGACCATCGACTACGCCGTGCCCAACACCAACCAGTGCAAGGAGTGCCATTCCCTGTCTGGTGAACTGGCCCCCATCGGCCCCAAGGCGCGCAACCTGAACGGCGACATGGCGTATGACACCGGGCGGGAGAACCAACTGGCCCACTGGGCTAGGACCGGCCTGCTAACTGGAGCGCCACATCCCAAGACCGCGCCACGCACGGCCGTCTGGAATGACCCGAAAGCCCCCTTGAAGGACCGCGCCAGGGCCTATCTCGACGGCAATTGCGGTCACTGCCACAACCCCCAAGGCATGGCGAGCAATTCGGGTCTGTTCCTGAACCTGGAGGAGGAAGACCCGGCCAAGCAAGGCATCCGTCGCCGACCGGTGGCGGCGGGGCGAGGCTCAGGGGGCTTGGACTTCGATATTGACCCGGGGCGACCCGAAGCCTCGATCCTGCTCTACCGTATGAAATCGCGCGAGCCCGGGGTGATGATGCCCGAACTCGGTCGATCCCTCGTCGATGAAGAGGGCGTGGCCCTTATCGCCAACTATCTGCGGAGCCTGCCGGCGTCGCGTTGACAGCAAGCCAGAGGACGCCTCTTCTCACCGCTGGATGGAAGATGTGCGTGCCACGAAAAGGAAGAACAAGATGGTTTACATCCTGGGGGGGTGGCAGAGCGACTTCTCGAAGAACTGGGCGCGGCAGGACATGGATTTTGCCGCAGCCTTCTCCGAAGTCGTGGGCGAGGGCCTGGCAGCCGTAGACCTGGACCCCAAGGACATCGACACCGGCCACGTCGGCAATTTCGTGGGCGACCTGTTCGCAGGCCAAGGCCTGCTGGGGGGATTTTTCGGTCTGGTGCACCCGGACTTCGACGGCATGCCCACCTCACGGCACGAGGCGGCCTGCGCCTCGGGCAGCGTGGCGATCCTGGCGGCGACCGCCGAGATTGAGGCGGGTCGTTACGACACCGCCTGCGTCGTCGGCCTGGAGATGATGCGCAATGTGTCGGGCCAGCAGGCGGCAAAGAACCTGGGGGCCGCGGCATGGGCAGGCCATGAGTTCCAGGACGCCACCTATCTGTGGCCCCGGGCCTTCTCCGACCTTGCCGAGGAGTATGACCGCCGCTGGGGTCTGAAGTACGAGCACCTGATGCGGATCGCCGAGATCAACTTCGCCAATGGCCGTAAAAACCCCAATGCCCAGACTCGCCAGTGGGCGTTCAACGACAGGAGCTTCACCGCCGACGACGAGGCCAATCCGGTGGTCGAGGGGGTCATGCGCAAGAACGACTGCGGTCAGGTGACCGACGGATCGGCGGTGGTGTTCCTGGCGTCCGAAAAGGCTGCCAGGGCCTATGCGGACAAACGGAACCTACCCCTGGAAAGCCTGCCCCAGATCAAGGGCTGGGGACATCGCTCGGCACCCATCAGCTATGACCGCAAGGTCGCCGCAAGCCAGGGCGGGCCCTATGTCTTCCCTCAGGTGAAGCGCGCCATTGATGACGCGCGCGCGCGCGCCAACATCGATGACATCAGTCAGATCCACACCGTGGAGACCCACGACTGCTTCACCAGCACCGAGTACATGGCCATCGAGCACCTGGGCCTGACCGCGCCGGGCGAGGCCTGGAAGGCGGTGGAGGACGGCTCCATTGAAATCGGCGGGCGCCTGCCGATCAATCCCTCCGGCGGCCTGATCGGCGGTGGCCATCCCGTGGGGGCCACCGGCGTGCGCATGACCCTGGATGCCTACAAGCAGGTGACCGGCAAGGCCGGCGACTATCAGGTGGAGGGGGCCAAGACCGTACAGACCCTGAACATCGGTGGCTCGACCACCACCACCGTCAGCCTGGTGGTGGGGCTATGAGCCGTAAGCTTGCGGTCATGCAGGCCCTGATCGCGGCGTGGGCCAAGGGGGATGTCGATGGCGCCCTGTCCTATATGAGCGAGGACATTGTCTGGCACTATGCCGCCGCCATCGCCCCGCCCCTTAGGGGCAAGGTCAAGGCCCGAAAGTTCCTAGAGAATTTCAAAAGCCAAATCAGCGAGGTTCGCTGGCGTCTGTTTGACTATGCCGAGAACGGCAACCGCCTGTTTGTGGAAGGCGTCGATGAGTACCTCGCCAAGGACGGGGCCCTGGTGGCCGTCCCCTATGCCGGGGTGATCGAGTTTGACGGCGATCTGATTTGCGGCTGGCGTGACTATGTGGATATGGGGGTGATGGAGGCCGCACGGGCAGGTCAGCCTCGGTCTGCCTGGGTCGAGACCCTGATCGACCGCCCGGCCCTGTGAGAGAGAGCACATCATGGAAATCTTGACCCTTCTGACCCTGAACGCGGCCATCGCCGTGGCCCTGTTCATCGGGCTCTGGCTGATCAGCATCCGGATCCAGGATCCCAGCTTCATCGATAGCTGGTGGCCGCTGGGCATGGTGGTGATGGCGGTGACCAGCTACGCTATCACCGGCGGCCGCGGGCCTCACGCCCTGGCCCTGACCCTCCTCTGCGCTGTTTGGGGTCTCCGGCTCGGCATCTACCTGCTCTGGCGCTGGCGCAAGCACGGCGCTGATCGGCGCTATGCCACCATGATGGGCAAGGCCAAGACCGAGCGCGGTTGGGGCTATGCCAAGGCCTCTCTGCTGCTGGTGTTTGCCCTGCAGATGCCCTTGCAGTTTGCTGTCAGCCTGCCGGTGCAGTTGGGTCAGATCCACGCCACGACCCTGCTAGGCCCGATCGCCTGGGTCGGCATCGCCCTGGCGATCATCGGAATCGGCTTTGAGAGCCTTGGCGACTGGCAGTTGATGCGCTTCAAGGCCGACCCCGCCAACAATGGCAAGGTCCTGGACACCGGCCTCTGGCGCTACACCCGCCACCCCAACTACTTCGGAGACGCCTGCGCCTGGTGGGGGCTCTACCTCATTGCCGCCGACACCGGCCTGGTTGGCGCGCTCTCCATCCTTGGCCCGGTGCTGATCACTTTCCTGCTGACCAAGTGGAGCGGTGTGCCCACGGTCGAGGGCCGCATGCGGCGCAAGCGCCATGACTACGAGTCCTATGTGGCGCGAACATCAGGCTTCATCCCACTGCCACCCAAGAAGGTCGCTTCCTGAGCGTGGTTAAGAGTAACTTCTCGCGCTTAGTGAATCAGAATTGAAGATGAATTTGAGTATTCCGAAGCTTAATATTCCCTACATCTCTACGTAACGATTCCACAACCTACCGGCACTATAACCACCACAGAGCAAAAATGCTCACGGGCACCAAAACGGTGAACGAAACCTAAAAGTGGGGTTATCCAGATGCCGAATAGCGTCAACACCAATGTCGGGGCCATGGTCGCCCTGCAGAATCTCAACATGACCAGCTCCGAACTGATGACGGTTCAAAACCGCATCAACACCGGCAAGAAGATCGCTTCGGCCAAGGACAACGGCGCCGTCTGGGCCATCGCCCAGAACCAGCGCGCGACCTCCGGCGCCTTGAACGCCGTCAAGGACTCCCTTCAGCGTTCGCAATCGACCGTCGATGTTGCCATCGCCGGTGGTGAGGCCGTTTCCGACCTGCTTCTGCAGATGAAGGAAAAAACCCTCGCGGCTTCCGACTCCAGTCTCGATGCGGCCTCCCGCACCGCCCTGAACGAGGATTTCAAGGCCCTGCGCGATCAGGTCGGCAAGGCGGTCTCCAACGCCACCTTCAACGGAGTGAACATGATCAAGTCTGGCGGCACCACCATCGCGGCCCTGGCCAATGATGATGGATCCTCGAAGATCACCGTGGCGAGCCAGGACATGTCCCTGGGCGGCACCATCCTGACGGGCTCGCTGACGGCCACCTCATCGATCGGAACTCAGACCGATGCGGCCAACATGATCACCACCATCGGCACGGCCATTGGCAATGTCTCCACAGCGCTGTCGAAGCTGGGCACCGGGACCAAGTCCCTCAGCGCCCACCTGACCTTCGTGGGTAAGCTGCAGGACTCGATCGACGCCGGGGTGGGCAATCTCGTCGACGCCGACCTGGCCAAGGAAAGCGCTCGCTTGACCTCGCTGCAGACCAAGCAGCAGTTGGGTATCCAGGCGCTGTCGATCGCCAACAGCTCGTCCTCGAGCCTGCTCAGCCTCTTCCGCTAAACCGCACCACGCATTGGCGTCGGGAAGGGCTCCGCCTCAGGGCGGGGCCCTTTTCGTATGGGGTGAGGGCAGAGGGCGCACCGTACTGCGCCAAGGGACTGCGATGGTACCGCCTCTCCGGCTTGAACGGAGGACCTCTAGATCCACAATCTGAGCTTAGTTATTAAATTTGAATTGGTTAGGAAATCCCATCTGCAA
>JANPAO010000519.1:0-2509 GCA_031429955.1 Phenylobacterium sp.
GCTGGCATGGTCGACCGGGTCGGGGCCAAGGGGGTCAGCAGTCTCGACAAGGATCGCATCAAGACGGTGTTCGGCAAGGGCTTGGCGGAGATCACCGCCTATGCCGAACAGCTTCAGTTGGACCAGGTGCGGCTGACCCGCGCCGAGGTGGCCGACAGGGCTAAGTCCAAGCTGGGAGTGCCCAAGGCCAGGACCGACTACACCACCCCACCGCTGGTGGCGGGCAATGTCACCGCTCCGATCGAAGCCTTTCAGGGCGAAGTGGCGTTCAAGATTTCGGTCAAGCGGGTGGGCGTGGTCCACGACATCAACATCGACCTGGCCGACATGGGTGGCACCCCGCGAAACCTGTCCAATGTCCTGTCCTATATCAACGGCAAGCTCTCCGATGCGGGCGTGGGCACGCGGGTCAGCTCGGTCCGCATCCCGGGTGGGGATAGGACTGTTCAGGTGGGGGGCAAGCCGGTCAAGGTTGGGATCAATCCCGATCAGTGGTCGATGAAGTTCAATGTCGACTCCGGCGACACCCTGACTTTTTCGGCCGCCAAGACTGAGCCCGCCGTCTATCTGGCTCAGAGCGTGGGAAACCCCGATCCGGATGGCAAGACCGCCACCAAGGACGGCGTGGTTCTGAGCCAGTTGCTCAAGATGCAGACCGACACCACCGATGTTGAACCCCCGCCTCAGGCGACGGGCGACGCCAACTATGTCGATGGTCGGGTCTGGGCCAAGGATATGGAAAAGTCGGTGGGAACCGTCCGCGCCACCAAGGTGGGCCCCGACGGCTCGGTCTATGTGCTGGCTGACGTCACCGACAAGGTGTCCGGCCAAGAAATCAAGGGTCAGCAGGATGTGGCCTTGATGAAGTACGACTCGGCGGGAAAGCTACTGTTCAGCCGAACATTGGGGGCCTCAGACAATGCCAGTGGCTTGGCCCTGGCGGTGTCGGCTGATGGGAGCGTGGCCATCGCGGGCAGGGTGACCGGCAGCTTGAGCGGTGCGGTGGAGGGGGTCCTGAATTCCGGTGCGACGGGAAGTTTCGCCACCAGCAGCGACAGCTTCGTCACCGTCTTGAACGCCGACGGGGAGGAACTCTGGACCCAGCGGCGAGGCGCGCGGCAGAACGACGAGGCCACCCACATCGCCTTCGGGGCCGACGGCGCGGTCTATGTCGCTGGTCGGTCCCAATCCAACATGCCCGGGACCACCGCCATCGGGGCCTGGGACAGCTACATCGAGGGTTTCAAGGCCGACGCGGCCGGCAAGGTCGCCCCGCTGTTTGTGCAAAGCATTGGGTCGGTGGGATCAGATCGACCCGGCGGTCTGGTGGTGGAGGGCACGACCCTGCTGCTGGCCAACAATGAGGACGGCCATGCCGTCCTGCGTCGCTTTGATCTGGCGGGCGCAGCCCCGGTGGAGACCGCCTGGCGAGATCTCGGAGACTTGGCCGGGGGTGAGATCGCCGGCCTGGCCTTGGACGGCGGGCAGTTGGTCTTGGCTGGCTCGACCCGCAATGATGGCCTCTCAGCGGGGGCGATCACCCGCGCCCATAGTGGCGGCATCGACGCCTTTGCCGCCCGGATCGATGCCAGCCTGGCCTCGGCCGCAGGAGATCGTCTTGCCTACTATGGCGGGGCTGGCGACGACCGGGTCAGCGGCCTGGCGGTGGCCGAGGGGCGGGTTTTCCTCAGCGGGCAGGCGGGGGCCGACCTGCCGGGCCAAGGTGTGGTGGCCAAGAAGGACGGGTTCCTCACCGAACTGGACATCAACAGTGGAGCCGTCGGCTTTTCCCGTCGGTTCAGCGGTAAGGACGGCTTTGCCACCCCGACGGCCATGGCCATCGATGTCTCCGGGGCCAGTGCCTTGGACCGTCTGGGTCTGCCAAAGGGCACCCTGGACCTCAGTGACTCGCCGCAATTGACGGCTGTGAGTTCGGTGCGGGCGGGCGATCAGTTCCAGGTCCGGGTCGGCCAGACCAACCCCTTTAAGTCCATCACCCTGGAGGCGGGCGACACTCTGGAGTCCCTGGTGGTGAAGCTCAAGCGCAGCCTCAGCCAACAGGCCAAGGTCGAGATCGTCACCGCCAACGGGTCGCGCTTCCTGCAGATCAAGCCGCTCAATGCCCGCACAATTCTGGAGTTTTCGGCGGGCAAGACCGGCAAGGATGCCCTGGAACTTCTGGGCATCCCAGAGGGCGTGGTCCGCGCCACAGTCACCGGCAAGGACGGCAAGGCCAAGCCCGCCGACGGCAAGGGAGCTTTCTATGGCCTGGGCCTGGAGAAGGATCTGCATCTCAACGACGCCGTCGGCATTTCCCACACCAAGGCGAACCTGGCCTCGGCCCTCAATGTCATTCGAAACGCCTACAAGGACCTCAGGGAAGCCGCGACGCCCTTGGCCGAACGAACGGCTGCCAAGGCCAAGGCGACAGGCCCAGTTCCGGCCTATCTCACCAGCCAGATCGCCAACTATCAGGCCGCTCTGTCACGCCTCGGAGGCTCATAGGGCC
>JANPAO010000520.1:0-6731 GCA_031429955.1 Phenylobacterium sp.
GGGACATCGGCGACCGCCGGACCGCGATCCAGGCCGCTGTGGCCCTGATGTCGGCAGGCGACGTGCTGGTGGTGGCCGGCAAGGGACATGAGCAGACCCAGACCATTGCCGGTATCGTCCACCACTTCGACGACGTCGCCGAGACCGCCCAGGCGCTCGGAGCCGCCTCATGAGCCTCTGGACCTCCCAGGAAATCGCTCAGGCCGTCGGGGGTCAGGCCACCGCTGACTTTGCTGTGGAGGGCATCTCCATCGACAGCCGCTCCATTGAGACCGGGGATCTGTTCGTGGCCCTGGCCGGCGTGCGCGACGGCCACGAATTCGTCGCCGCCTCTCTGGCCCGGGGTGCGGCTGGCGCCTTGGTCAGTCAACCGACCGAGGGCCCCGCCGTGGTGGTGCCAGACACCTTCAAGGCCCTGGAAAGGCTGGGGGTTGCAGCGCGGGTTCGCGCGCCTCAGACCCGCCGCGGGGCCGTCACAGGCTCGGTGGGCAAGACCAGCGTCACTCAGGCGGTCTTCGCTGGCCTGAAGCTGGCGGGCAAGGCCCATGCCTCGGTCAAGAGCTACAACAATCACTTCGGCGTTCCCCTGACGCTCGCCCGCATGCCCCGTGATGCCGAGCGGGCGGTGTTTGAGATCGGCATGAACCACGCCGGTGAGATCGCGCCGCTGACCGGTTTCGTGCGTCCCCATGCGGTGGTCGTCACCACCGTTGGCCCGGTCCATGTGGAGAACTTCCCGGACGGCGAGATCGGGGTGGCACGGGCCAAGGCCGAGATCTTCGAGGGGCTGGAGCCCGGCGGTGTGGCGATCCTCAATGCCGACAATCCCTGGTTTGATCTGCTGCAGGATGCCGCCAGGGCCGCTGGGGGCAAGATCCTGTCCTTTGGAGCCGGCCAGGCCTGCGACGCCCGGCTGATCGACTTCCAACCGCAGGCGGGTCGGGCCGTGGTTCGCGCCAGCCTGCACGGCAAGGCGCTGGAGTTTCCCATCGTCCAAGCCGGCTTCCATTGGGGGCCCAACAGCATGGCGGTTCTGCTGATGCTGGAGGCCCTGGGGGTGGGGCTGGACCACAGTCTGGCCGCCCTTGGCACCTTTGAGCCCCTGGAGGGGCGCGGAGCCGAGCGGATCATTCGCCTGGCCGACGGGGACTTCACCCTGATCGACGAAAGCTACAACGCCAACCCGATCTCCATGACGGCGGCCTTCGCCACCCTGGGGGCCCGCAAGGCCAAGGGGCGGCGCATTGTGGCCCTCACCGACATGCTGGAACTGGGGGCGGGGGGGCCTGGCTTCCACGCGGCCCTGGCCGAACCCCTGGACCATGCCGGGATCGACCTGGTGTTCTGCGCCGGTCCCCTGATGAAATCCCTGTGGGACGCCCTTCCGCCGACTCGACGGGGCGGCTACGCGGTGTCTGCGGACGCCCTGGCGCCGCAGGTTGCCCGGGCCGCAGAGCCCGGCGACCTGGTGATGGTCAAGGGATCCAATGGCTCGAAGGCCGGGGCGGTGACCGCCGCCCTCAAGGCCCTTGACCGGGACGCGGGGGGAACGGGCTAATGCTCTATTGGCTGTACGAGCAGATGTCGGCAGGCGGCCATGTGCCGATCCTCAACCTATTGAAATACCTGACATTCCGAACCGGCATGGCGCTGTTCACAGCCCAGATCGTGGTGGCCCTGATGGGCTCACGCTTCATTCGCTGGATGCAGACCAAGCAGGGCAAGGGCCAGCCCATTCGCTCCGACGGCATCGCCCGCCACGTGGTGGAAAAGGCCGGCACCCCCACCATGGGCGGGGTGATGATCCTCACCGGCCTACTGGTGGGCACCCTGCTGTGGTGTGACCTGTCCAACGTCTACATCTGGGCGGTGATCCTGGTGACCGTCGGCTACGGAATCCTGGGCTTCACCGACGACTATGCCAAGGTCACCAAGCAGAGCACCGACGGTGTCTCAGGCCGGGGCCGGCTCGTCCTAGAAACCCTCATCGCCCTGGCTGCCGTGGGGTTGATCATCGTCTATGGCGGCAAGCCGCCGGAGTCCCCCGACCTGGCAACCTCCATCGCCTTCCCGGTGTTCAAGGGTCTGTTGCTGGATGTGGGATGGTTCTACCTGGCCTTTGGGGCCTTCATCATCGTCGGAGCCGCCAATGCGGTGAACTTCACCGACGGCCTGGACGGCCTGGCCACCGTGCCGGTGATGATCGCTGCGGCCGCCTTTGGCCTGATCACCTATCTCGTCGGCAACTATGTCTTCGCCAAATACCTGCAACTCCACTTCGTGCCCGGCGTGGGGGAGGTCGGGGTGTTCTGCGGGGCCATGATCGGGGCTGGCCTGGGCTTCCTCTGGTACAATGCCCCGCCGGCCAAGATCTTCATGGGCGACACCGGGTCCCTGGCCCTGGGCGGGGCCATCGGCACCGTGGCGGTGGCCACCAAGCACGAGATCGTGCTGGGGATCATCGGGGGCCTGTTTGTCTTGGAAACCCTGTCGGTGATGATCCAGGTGGCCTCCTTCAAGCTGACCGGCAAGCGGGTGTTCCGCATGGCCCCGATCCACCATCACTTTGAGAAACTCGGCTGGTCGGAGTCCACCATCGTGATCCGCTTCTGGATCATCGCCGTGGTGCTGGCCATCCTGGGCCTTGCCACCTTGAAGCTGCGATAGGGGAGGGGGTCATGATCCCGGTTCGCGGCTTTGAGGGTAAGACGGTTGCCGTCTTCGGTCTGGCCCGCACGGGTCTGGCGGCTGCGCGCGCGCTGATCGCCGGGGGTGCCCAGGTGGCCCTTTGGGACGAGCGCCCCGAGGGCCGCGCCGCCGCGCAAGCTCAGGGCCTGCCCCTGGTGGATCTCACCACCGCCGACTGGAGTGACTTCGCCGCCCTGATGCTGTCGCCCGGTGTGCCTCTCACCCATCCGGAGCCACACTGGACGGTACTTAAGGCACAGGAGAGCGGGGTCGAGATTGTCGGGGATGTGGAACTCTTTGCCCGTACCGTGAACGCAGCCCCACCCCACAAGCGCCCGAAGATCATCGCCATCACCGGCACCAACGGCAAGTCCACCACCACCGCCCTGATCGGCCACATCTGCGCCGCCGCCGGTCGCGACACCCGGGTGGGCGGCAATATCGGCGTCGGGGTGCTGGACCTGGAGCCCATGCATGGCGGGGCGGTCTATGTGTTGGAGCTCAGCTCCTATCAACTGGACCTGACCTCCAGCCTGAAGCCCGACGTGGCAATCCTGCTGAACATCTCGCCGGATCATCTGGATCGCCATGGCGGCATGGAGGGCTATGTCGCCGCCAAGCGCCGCATCCTGCTAAACCAGGGCAAGGGCGACACCGCCGTCATCGGGGTGGATGACCCCTGGGGCCAGCGGATCTGCACCGAGATCACTGCCGCCAACCGCCGGACCATCGTGCCGATCTCGGCCTCCAAGGCCATGGGGCGCGGGGTCTACGCCCTCCAGGGCCTGCTCTATGACGCCACCGGCGAACGGGCGGCGGAGGTTGCCGACCTGACGCGGGTTCGCTCCCTGCCGGGCCGCCACAACTGGCAGAATGCGGCGGCGGCCTATTCGGCGGTCAGGGCCCTGGGGATCTCGGTGGAGGAGGCTGCTGACGGACTTATGTCCTTCCCCGGCCTGGCTCATCGGATGGAGACGGTGGCTCAGCTTGGCCGGGTTCGCTTCGTCAATGACAGCAAGGCCACCAATACCGACGCCGCCCGCCAGGCCATGTCCAGCTATCCGAAGTTCTACTGGATCGCCGGCGGCCAGCCCAAGACCGGCGGCATCGACGCCCTGGCCGACCTCTTTCCGAGGATAGAGACCGCCTATCTGATCGGCGAGGCGACCGAAGCTTTTGCCGAAACCCTCGGGGGCAAGGCCAAGATCGTCGTCTGCGGCACCCTCGATGTGGCGGTGGCCCAGGCCCATGCCGACGCCGCCGCCAAGGGGCAAGACGCAATCGTTCTGTTGTCGCCAGCCTGCGCCTCCTTTGACCAGTTCACCGATTTCGAGGCCCGCGGCGAGGCCTTCCGTGCCGCCGTCCAGGGCCTCACCGCGCCGAGTGCCAAGGGGGCCCGCGCATGACACCGAACCCGGCTCACGCCTTTGCCCGCAGCGACCGTAGCCAGGTCGGGGTCTGGTGGTGGACCACCGACCGCTGGATGCTCGGGGCCCTGGCGGTGTTGATCGTGCTGGGCGTGATGATGTCCTTTGCGGCCAGTCCCTCGGCGGCTGCGCGGATGAACATTGGCGACCCGTTCCACTTTGCCGTTCGCCAATGCCTGTTTGCGGCCGCGGGTTCGGCGATCCTGTTGAGCACCTCCATGCTGGATGCTCGCGGAGTCCGACGGGCGGCCTTTGTCATCTATATCGTGGCCATCGCCATCATGATGGCCCTGCCGCTGATCGGTCACAATGCCAAGGGGGCGACACGCTGGCTGGAGTTCGCAGGGTTCACGCTGCAGCCGTCTGAATTCATGAAACCCGCCCTGATCGTCCTGGTCTCCTGGATGTTCGCTGAGGGCCAGAAGGGCCAGGGTGTGCCCGGCGTCTCCATCGCCTTTGGCCTCTACCTGCTGTCGGTGGGCCTGTTGCTGATCCAGCCCGATGTCGGGCAGACCGTCTTGATCACCGTGGCCTTTGGCGCCGCCTTCTGGATGGCCGGGGTGCCCCTGTCCTGGGTCATGCTGCTGGCCGGCATCGCCCTGGCGGGTCTGTCATCCACCTATTTCCTGTTTCCCCATGTTGCCAGCCGCGTCGACCGTTTCTTAAGCCCCGACCGTGCCGACACCCATCAGGTGGATCGGGCCGCCGAGGCCATCGCGGCTGGCGGCTTCTGGGGCCGGGGGCCGGGGGAGGGCGTCATGAAGCGCCACGTTCCCGACCTGCACACCGACTTTATCTATTCGGTGGCGGCGGAGGAATATGGCCTGATCTTCTCCCTGATCCTGATCTCGCTGTTTGCCTTCATCGTGATCCGAGGGCTCTACAAGGCGATGAAGCTGTCAGACCCCTTCCAGCAGGTGGCTGCGGCCGGGCTGTTTGTCCTGGTGGGGGAACAGGTGTTCATCAATGTCGCGGTCAACCTGAACATGATCCCCACCAAGGGCATGACCCTGCCCTTCATCTCCTATGGCGGGTCCTCGATGCTGGCCATCTGCCTGACCTTGGGCTTGGCGCTTGCCCTCACCCGGCGGAGACCGGGGGCCTATTCCCAGGGCGAAGGGCTCGCCAAGTCCGCAGCCTTCGCCTAAAGCGCTGCCATGCGCAAAATCGCCGTCGTCGCCGCCGGAGGCACCGGTGGGCACCTGTTCCCCGCCCAGGCCCTGGCCGAGGCCCTGATCGCCCGGGGCTGGACCATTGTGCTGGCCAGCGATGAGCGGGTGGCCGCCTTCGCCGAGAGCTTCCCGGCCCAGGAGCGGATCGGCCTGTCGGCCAGGACCTTCAAGCCTAGAGATCCCATCGGCATGGCCCTGGCCGGCCTGGCCATCCTGCGCGGTGTGATGCAGGCGCGCGCCGCCTTCCGCCGTATTCGGCCTGATGTGGTGGTGGGGTTTGGCGGCTATCCCTCGGTGCCGGGCCTGCTGGCGGGGATCACCCTGAACCTCCCGACGGTGATGCATGAGCAGAACGCGGTGATGGGTCGGGCCAATCGGCGGCTGGTGAGCCATGTCACGGCGGTGGCCTGCGCCTTTCCGGTGCTGCAGAAGGCTCCACCCAGGATCGCCCAGAGCGCCGTGGTGGTGGGCAATCCGGTCCGGCCGGAAATCCGTGCCCTGGCGGAGACCCCCTACCTGCCGCCGGAGCCGGACGGTACCCTTCGCCTGTTGATCACCGGCGGCAGTCAGGGCGCGCGCCTGCTGTCGGAACTGGTGCCGGAGGCCATCGCCACGTTACCCGAATCGATCCGCAACCGACTGCGAGTGCAACAGCAGACCCGGCCGGAATCCATGGACCAGGCCCGGCGGGTCTATGCCAATGCCAATGTCCAGGCCGAGATCGCCCCCTTCTTCCGCGACATGGCGACCCGGCTGCGCGCCGCCCATCTGGTGATCGGGCGTTCCGGCGCCGGCACGGTCTGCGAGTTCGCCATTGCCGGAAAGCCCTCGATCCTGGTGCCGCTCGCCATCGCCCTGGACGACGACCAGGGGCAGAACGCCAAGGTCATGTCCGACGCCGGCGGTGCCCAGGTGGCCCGCGAAAGCCAGCTTACCGTCGACAGCCTGGCCAAGGCCCTGGAGAAGCTGTTGACCAATCCCGACCGCCTGGCCCGAATGGCCGCCGGTGCCCGATCCATCGCCAAGCCCGACGCCGCCGAGCGCCTGGCCGACCTGGTCGAACAGACCGCAGCCCGACGTTAGGGGCCGCGATTCCGCCGCGCCGAGTTGTTGATCTGTGGGTCTCCGTGGTAGATTCCAGTATCATGCCCCGTCGTAGCGCCATCTCTCTCGAAGCCCACCCGACGCGTAAGGGCGATGGTCCGGTTGAAAGCCCGGAAGATCGTCGGGATCGCGAAACCCTGGAGCGCGCGCGGCGAGAGTTCCGAGCCGGTCGTCTGGAGGCCATCCCCCTGGAGACGGCCAAGCGCGAGCTCGGTGACTAGAGCGTGACAGCTTCAAGTGGATGCCGGTTGAAGCGCCTGTCACGCTCTACAATTTTGAATCTAGACCCTTCTTGCCGTTTCAGATGGGTCCGTCTGAAACGGTCAGGGTCTAAGGCTCC
>JANPAO010000521.1:0-4163 GCA_031429955.1 Phenylobacterium sp.
CTGCTCACCGACCTGCACATCGAGCACCTGCGCAAGGCGCCGGCCATCTCGCTGTCGGGCGGGGAGCGCCGCCGGGTGGAGATCGCCCGGGCGCTGGCCAGCGAACCTTCCTTCATGCTGCTGGACGAGCCCTTCGCCGGCATCGACCCCCTGGCCATCTCCGATATCCGCGAGGTGATCTCGTTCCTCAAGGGCCGCGGGATCGGCATCCTGATCACCGACCACAATGTCCGTGAGACCCTCGACATCATCGACCGGGCCGCGATCATCCATGCCGGAGAGGTGCGGTGTGAGGGGACGCCCACCGAGATCGTCGATGATCCCGAGGTTCGCAGGGTCTATCTGGGCGAACGGTTCGGCTGATCGCTGAGGCCGAGAAAAGCGCGCCGGAATCAAAAGGTCTTGGCGCGGTTAACCAATCCCTCGTGAATGCGCGCCTAGCCTGTGCAGCAAGAAACAGGCCAGGAGGCGATTTTGGCGCTCGGCGCGCGTTTAGAGATGCGGCAAGGCCAGGGGTTGGTGATCACCCCCCAGCTGCAGCAGGCCATCAAGCTGTTGCAGCTCTCCAACATGGAGTTGGAGGCCTATGTCGAAGGCGAACTGGAGCGCAATCCCTTGCTCCAGCGCGATGAGCGCGACTCCGAACCCGACGTCGAAGCCGGCCCACGGGACGCTGAGGACTTTGCCTCCGACCAGATCCCAGAGGGGGCTGCCGAGGCCCATATGGACGTCAGCCACGAGTCTGAAGCCTCGCCGGGCGAGCGCAACACCGGGGATGCTGAGGGGGGCGAACAGGCTGGCGGGGCGATCGACTGGTCCCGGGCCGGCAAGGGCGGAAGCTTTGAAGACACTGACGATTTCGAGCAGCGGCTGACCCGCGAGAAGACCCTGGCCGAACACCTCAACGATCAGTTGGCGGTCTCGGGCTTCAGCGGCATCGAGTACGCGGCGGCCAGTGTGCTGGTGGATGGGGTCGATGAGGGCGGCTATCTGCGCTGCGACCTGGCGGAGACCGCCGAGCGCCTGGGCTGTGACCTGACCTTCCTGGAAGACGTGTTACGGATCCTGCAGCGGTTTGAACCCATTGGGGTTTTTGCCCGCGACGTGCGGGAGTGCCTGATGCTGCAGCTCAAGGAACGCGACCGCTGCGACCCGGCGATGATGGCGTTGCTGGACAATCTCGACCTGCTGGCCCGGCGCGATCACGCCGCCCTGCGCAAGGTCTGCGGCGTCGATGACGAGGACCTGCGCGACATGATCGCCGAGCTAAGGGGCCTGACGCCTCGGCCCGGCGCAGCCTTTGGCGGCGAGCCCAGCCAGCCCGTGGCCCCCGACGTCTATGTCCGGGAAGGTCTGGGCGGGCTTTGGCACGTGGAGCTGAATTCCGACACCCTGCCCCGGCTGCTGGTGGACCAGCGCTACCATGCCCGGGTCTCGGCCGGGGCCCGCAGCGACCAGGAGAAGGTGTTCGTGGCCGACTGCATGGCCAGCGCCAACTGGCTGGTCAAGAGCCTCGACCAGAGGGCCAAGACCATCCTCAAGGTGGCCTCGGAGATCGTGCGTCAGCAGGACGGCTTCCTGGCCTATGGGGTCGAGCACCTGCGGCCGCTGAACCTCAAGACCGTCGCCGACGCCATCGGCATGCACGAGTCTACGGTCAGCCGGGTGACCTCCAACAAGTACATCGCCACGCCTCGGGGGATGTTCGAACTGAAGTTCTTCTTCACCTCCGGCATCGCCAATTCCGGGGGCGGGGAAGCCCATTCCTCGGAGAGTGTTCGTCATCGAATCAAGCAGTTGATCGAAACCGAGCGCACCGAGGCCGAGGTCCATTCCGACGACCGAATCGTGGAAATCCTCAAGGAAACCGGGGTCGATATCGCCCGGCGCACCGTGGCCAAGTACCGGGAGGCGATGCGGATCGCCTCCTCGGTGGAGCGTCGTCGGGCACTCAAGCACGCCAGCTAGGACATGTGCGTCTGGGTGGAGGGATCAAAGCACATAGTGCTCTGCGATCTGGATCGCGTTGAGGGCGGCCCCCTTCAGAAGCTGATCGCCTGACAGGAAAAGGCTCAGCGTCCGCCCGGTCGGATCCGACCGATCCGTACGGACACGACCGACAAGCACGTCATCTCCGCCGGAGGCCTCATTGGGCATGGGGAAGTGGTTGTTTTCATGATCATTTACCAGCCGCACCCCGTCAGCCTGGCCCAACCCATCCAGGGCGTCGGAGACAGACATCTGTCTGACGAACGACACGGTGAGCGCCATGGAGTGGGCCCGCAGCACCGGCACCCGGATGCAGGTGAAGGAGAGCGCCAGGTCGGGGGCATCCAGGATCTTGGCGATCTCGGCCATGACCTTGGTCTCCTCGCCATTGTAGCCCGTGGCGGGATCGATGGCGCTGTCGTGGCTGAACAGGTTGAAGGCATAGGGGTGGGCCAGGACCTTGGGGACAAAGGCCTCACCCGCCAGGGCCGCCGCAGTGGACTGTTCCAGCTCGGCCATGGCGGCAGCCCCGGCGCCGGAGGCCGACTGGTAGGTGGACCCGATCACCCGACTGATGGGAACCCGCGCATGTAGGGGCGCCAGGGCCATCACAGCGATGGCGGCCACGCAGTTGGGATTGGCCACGATACTGGGGCGGCTGGCCAGCAGACCGCCATTGACCTCGGGCACCACCAGGGGGGTGGCCGGCGCCATGCGGAAGGCCGAGGAATTGTCCACCACCAGGCAACCCTTGGCCGCCGCCAGGGGAGCGTATTCCCGGCTGATGGCGGCACCCGCTGAGAACAGGGCGATGTCGATGCCCTGGAAGCTGTCAGGCCCAAGGGCCTCGACCCGGACCTCTTGCCCCCGGAAGCTGCGTGTCTTGCCCGCGGACCGGGGCGAGGCCAGCAGCCGCAGGCTCTTTACCGGAAAATTGCGCCGCTCCAGACAGCCGATCAACTCGGCCCCTACGGCCCCGGTGGCGCCGACGATGGCGATGTTGAACAGGCGCGGCCGAACCGGGCGGGAAGGTGGAACAGACATGGCAGGTCTCCGGAGTGGGGGCCGGAGGACGGAGGGGCGTCTCAACTCTGAAGGACCGCAACCCCGACCTGCCGGCGGGGTGCTGAGGGTGTTACGCGGGCGTCGCGCACCAGACCCCAGACCCCGAGAGGCTGGTGGTTTTCTGGCTGCATTTAATGACGGCGGTCCGCATGGCGGACCTCATAGCCGATCCTGGGGTGGGCTGCAAATCGGCGGTCAACGGTGATTCTCACGCGTCAGGAACCCCAACCCCGCCAGGACGATTGCGGATTGGGCGGCGGGTGCCCACCTGACATTTGATCCGCAACGAGGTGCCATGTCCCCAAGTTCTGTCCCGTCCGAGCCCCTGTCGGTCCTCTTGCGGGGTCTCTGCGCGCGGCAGGATGACCTATCCCTGGGCGAGATCATCGACGTCTTTGGGCGCCGTGCCTTTGGGGCGGTGCTGTTTGTGCTGGCCTTGCCCAATCTGTTGCCCCTGCCACCGGGGTCCTCGACGGTGCTGGGCTCACCCCTGATGCTGTTTTCGCCCCAGATCGCGGTGGGCTTTCCCCATCCGTGGCTACCGCGCTTTGCGGAGGCCCGCCGGGTGAGTGGGGCCGATCTGGCCAAGACCCTGACGCCGCTGCTGCCTTGGGTGGAGCGGATCGAGACAGTATCGCGTCCCCGCCTTGGCTTCCTGTTCGGGGCGGTGGGCGACCGGCTGATCGGCTTGGTCTGCACCCTGCTGTCCTTTGTGCTGATCCTGCCCATCCCCCTGGGCAATCTGCTGCCGGCCCTGACCATCGGGGTGCTGGGATTTTCCCTGGCCCAGAGGGACGGCGTCATGACCCTTGTCGGCTACCTACTGGCGACGATTTCCTTCGGGGTTCTGGTGCTCAGCGCCGGGGCCGTGGTGGCGGCTGTACACCTTCTCGTGGGGTGGTTCGGCGGCGCTTGACAGGTGAGGAGCACCGGCGTGTTGTTGAGGGCATGCAAGTGTTAGTATCCGGCAAGCATGTCGCCGTTGGGGAGGCCCTGCGTGAGCGGGTCACCCACGAAATCACCGGTTCCATCGGCAAGTACTTCGAGCGCGGCGGCTCTGCCGACGTGGTCGTCAGCCGTGAGGGCCATTCCTTCCGAGTCGATTGCGC
>JANPAO010000522.1:0-6581 GCA_031429955.1 Phenylobacterium sp.
CGATCTCGACTAGGTTGGTGCCCACCACGTCGGCCCGTCCGTTGATCACCACCTGGGGCGTCCAGACCTGCCCGTGCTTCAGGCCCTTGGCATAGGCCCACTGCCGGTCGGTGAACTGCTTGCTGGCAAAGGTGTCCTTCCAGCCAAGTTGGTCCCAATAGGTGACCCCGAAACTCAAGGCCAGGACATCGGGCCGATCAGCCAGCCGCGCCAGGTTGGCATTGGCCGGCGGGCAGGAGGAGCAGCCCTGGCTGGTGAACAGCTCGACAACGGTCAGAGGCTTGGGCACCTGGGCCACGCCGGGCAGGGCGGCCGCCAGGCTCAGCACAGCGGCCCAGCTCAAGAGAGGTGTCTTACGCAAAGGAGGGTCTCCTTCCAGCGCCGCCGGCTTGGCGGTTCAGTGACAGGTTCGCCCTGACCCTAAGATCGGTTACAGCTAGGTTCCACGTAACCAATCACCTCCCATCCGCGTACCTGAAGGAGAAACGTGGAACAGACCGAAGCGCGACTCCGAGCCTTGATGCTCGCCGGCTTGGCTGGGGACGCTGCGGCGCATCGGGCCCTGCTGGGCGAATTTGGCCGCTTGCTGCGGCCCTACTACGCCCGTCGCCTGGGCTTTCAGGCGCCGGAGTGTGAAGACCTTGTCCAGGAAACCTTGATCGCCGTGCACACCCGACGCGCCACCTATGATCCGCAGCAGCCCTTCACCGCCTGGGCCTATGCGATCGCGCGCTACAAGATGATCGACCACCTGCGGCGGGCTAAGGTGCGACCCACCTCGCCCCTGGAGGAGGCCGACGAGCTCTTTACCGACGGCGGGGCTGAGGACCTGGTGGTCAAGCGCGACCTTGATCGGGTGCTGGCGCAGGTTTCCGAGCGCACCGGCGCCCTGATCCGCGACGTCAAGGTGCTGGGGCTGTCCACCCGCGAGGCCGCCGAGAAACATGGGCTGAGTGAGACGGCCGTAAAGGTCGCTATCCACCGGGGCCTGAAGTCCCTGACCGCCAAGTTCGGAGGCGTCGATGAAAACCGATGACCTGATCGAACAGTTGGCATCTGGCCTCGAGCCGATGCCCACCAGCTACGTCGCGCGCCGGATCCTGCTGGGCCTGGGGGCCGGGGCCCTGGTGTCTGGCACTGTGATGTTCTTCTGGTTGGGGCTCCGCGAGGATATGCCGCTGGCCATGACCACCGGCATGTTTTGGGTGAAGTTCGGCTACACCCTGGCGCTGTTTGTCACCCTGGTGGCGGCCCTGGCTCGGGTGGCCAGGCCCGGCGGCTCGGTGGGGTCCCTGGTCCTGGCCATCGGCGCGCCCTTTGCCCTGATCGTGCTGATGGCGGCCTACCGTCTGATGGACGCGGTGCCAGAGGCGCGATCATCGCTTCTGATGGGGCACTCCGCCCAGGTCTGCCCGTGGCGTATCCTGATCCTTAGCCTGCCGATCCTGGCCGGTGCCGTCTGGGCGCTTCGCGGCCTGGCACCGACCCGCCTGAGACTGTCTGGCCTGGTGGCTGGGGCCTGCGCCGGGGCTCTGGGGGCCTGGGTCTATGCCTTTGCCTGCGGGGAGAATGCCGCCCCGTTTGTGGCCGTCTTCTACACCGCCGGGATCGCAGCCGCCGCAGCCCTGGGGACCTTGGCCGGCGCGCGCGTGCTGCGGTGGTGATAGTCTCCCTTTGCCTTGGCGAGGGGGCTGGTTGGACTGGGATGGGTTCGTTGGGTTGGCCGGGAGGCGCTGTTGAGTGCCGTCAGCCTGGCCACTCAAGCTGCTGTGCCAAGGCCTGCAGGGACGGCCACGGCGGACCCTTGCGTAGGGTACGGATGAAGTGCTGTGCCCATTGCCGACCGTTCGGAAACTGGTCGCCCTTGTCCCAACGCCAAGCCGCGACCATCGCTAGAACGAGGGCGCGACACTCACCCAGCAGTGGCAGATCAACGTCTGGATAGTGCTCGATGACCGCCTCAGGCACGTGAGCAAGGTCGAACTCGATCGGCCCACGGCAACAGGTCTCGAGGTCAATGAACAACGGGCCCGCGCTCGTGTTTAGCACATTGCCGGGGTGAGGCTCGCCGTGGAGCAACTGCTCGGGCGCGCCCCGATCGACGATCTTCTGTCTGAGGCTCTGCAACATGCCACTGAGAAGCGCCCGGTCCGCGTCGGTGAGATCAGGTGTCTGGTCACGGTTGGCCACGAGTTGAGCGGCTTCTTCGACCCGGTCGGTGAAGTGTGGCGTGGTGATCTCGATCTGCCGCATGCCTGCGTGCAGGCGCGAGAGCGCGGTCGCGTAGTCGGCTGGGGCGAGGTCTGGCGTCACGGCGGCGTAGTAGGTCCAAAACGTTACCGCGAACCCGTCTCGCTCATAGACGCGCCGTGGGACCCGAGGTTCGAGAGCGGCGGCAGGACTCTGGGTCTCGGCCAGCCGCCCGGCAAGCTCGATCTCGAACTGGGCCACCTGATCAGCCAGGGGCGCGACCCTGGCAAAGGTGTCGCAGGGGAGCAGGCGCAGGGCGAGTTTGTTTGAGTTTTGAAGGACGATTGCGTCGTCGACTTGGAGTCCAAGCGTCCGGGCGGTCCAAATGGCTGCGGCCACTGCGCGCTGAACTTCGGGGGGCTGCAAGGGGTGCCTCCTGCGCCCTATCCGGCCATCGCGTGGGCGCCGACCGCTTCGTAGTCCGCCGCGCCTTCCATGACGCCTTCGGCAAGGCCCGGCGCCTGAGCCAGGACCTGGGCCGCGTAGACCCGGGCCAGCGCCGCCTTGCTGGCAGACCAGTCGTCGGTGGCGTCTAAGAGCGCCAGGGCCTGCAGACCCAGCATCCAGCCCCCGATCACATCGCCCGCCAGTTTCAGATAGGGGGTGGCCCCTGAGAGGGCGGCTGGCCCTTTGTTGGCCAGCACCCAGTCGGTGGCCCGCTCCAGGGCTGCGATGCCGGCATCCAGGCGCGCACCCACACCTTCCAGGCCCGGGGTCTGCTTCAGCACCTCGGCGGTGGCATGCATTTCGGCGGCCAGGGCATCCATCACCGCGCCATTCTCCATCGGCGCCTTGCGACCCACCAGGTCGATGGCCTGGATGCCGTTGGTGCCCTCATAGATCGGGGCGATGCGGGCGTCGCGATAGTGTTGGGCCGCGCCGGTCTCCTCGATGAAGCCCATGCCGCCATGGATCTGCAGGCCCATGGAGGCCACCTCCACCCCGATATCGGTGGACCAGGCCTTGGCGATGGGGGTGTAGAGTTCGGCCCTGGCCTTGGCGACGGCCCGGGTCGCGTCGTCTTTCGCCAGGCGGGCGATGTCGTTCAGCACCCCGGTGGACAGACAGATGGCGCGGGCCGCCTCGATCTTGGCCTTCATCAGTAGTAGAGACCGACGGACATCGGGATGACCATAGATCGCCCCGTCGGTGGCCCAGGCAGCCCGGCCCTGCTTACGTTCCTGAGAAAAGGCCAGGGCCTGCTGGAACGCCCGCTCGGCGATGGCGACGCCTTGAACCCCCACCTGCAGGCGCGCGGCGTTCATCATGACGAACATGTGGGCGATGCCGTTGTTGAGCTCCCCCACCAGCTCGGCCTGAGCGCCCTCGAACAGCATGATGCAGGTGGGCGAGCCATGGATCCCCAGCTTGTGCTCAATGGAGCCGGCCCTCAGGTTATTGGGGTCGCCCAGGTTTCCCTGGTCGTCCACCAGACGTTTGGTAGCCAGGAACAGGCTGATGCCCTTCACGCCGGGCGGGGCATCGGGCAGGCGGGCCAGGACCAGGTGGCAGATGTTTTCGGCGGCGTCGTGATCGCCCCAGGTGATGAAGATCTTCTGGCCGTGGAGCCGATAGCCGCCCCGGCCGTCGGGCTCAGCGCGGGTGGTGACAGCCGCCAGGTCCGAGCCGGCCTGGGGTTCGGTCAGGTTCATGGTGCCGGTCCATTCCCCTGACACCAGCTTGGGCAGCACCACACGCTTCTGCCGCTCAGTGCCGTGCAGGGCCAGGGCCTCGATGGCCCCCTGGGTCAGCATGGGGCACAGGCCAAAGGCCATGTTGGCGGCATGGACCATTTCAAACACCGCCAGGCCCAGGGCCCCGGTCAGGCCCTGTCCGCCGAACGCGGGATCGGCCGACAGAGCGTTCCAGCCGCCGGCCACAAAGGCCTGATAGGCCTGCGCAAAGCCCGGTGCTCCGGTGACCTTCCCATTGGCATACTTGGCCCCCACCGTGTCGCCGGTCCGGTTCAGCGGAGCCAGCTCGCTTTCCACAAAGGCCCCAGCGGCCTCAAGCACCGCCATCACAGTCGCCTCGTCCAGGTCAGGGAAGGCCTGAGCCATCAGGGCCGAGTGGCCCACCGTCTTCAGGGCAAGGGCGAGATCTCGGACCGGGGCGCGGAAGGACATGGAGGCTCCTGGGGTTCTGGGGGTCTGTGTAGCGGCAGAGTGCGCGACGACCAAGCCGATGGACCGAACCTTCTATCTCCCGCGATGCGGCGAGTGGCTCTGCCTATTGATGAGCTGCCGCTGAAATGACCGATCCAGGGGCAGAGAACCCGGCTCACCCGGGGCGCAAACCCTGCGGTCACCACCTACACCTACGAGGGCGCGGGCCGTCTGGCGGGGGTGAGCCACACCCTTGCCGGCGGGGTGCCCGGCTCGACGGAGAGCTGGACCTATAACCCTGCAGCCCAAATCGAGGCCCTGACCCAGGGCCAATCGCCCTATGTCTGGAGCGGTCAGCCCACCAGTGCGGTGGGCACGCCCCTGACCTTCAACGGCCTGAACCAGAACTCGGCCCTGGCGGTGCTGGCGCAGGGCTATGATGACAAGGGCAACCTGAAGTACGACGGTCTCAGGACCTTCTCCTATGACGGTGAGAACCGGCTGACCGACGTGGTGCTGGGGGCAGGGCTTGGGATCGCCTATGACCCGACGGGGCGGCTGCGGGCGACCATCTCGCCGACGGTACCGACGCCGACCCGGACCTTCTTCCTCTATGACGGGGACAAGCTGGTGGCCGAGTACACCAACACCTATGCCGCCGGCGGCACCCTGATGCGGCGCTATGTGCCAGGCACCGGGGTGGATGAGCCCCTGGTCTGGTACGAAGGCACCGGGAGCACCGACAAGCGCTGGTTCCACGCCAACCGCCAGGGCTCCATCGTGGCGGTGACCAACGGCACCGGTGCCCTGGCCCTGAACGCGGCCAACAGCCCCATGGCCTATACCTACGGCCCCTACGGAGAGCCTCAAGACTGGCAGGGCTCACGCTTCCGCTACACCGGCCAGATCGCCCTGCCGCAGGCCCAGCTCTATCACTACAAGGCCCGGGCCTATGACCCGGCCATGGGGCGGTTCCTGCAGACCGACCCCATCGGGCAGGCCGATGATCCGAACCTCTATGCCTATGTCGGGGGGGATCCGGGGAATAACACTGACCCGACGGGGACCCTGGTGGTAGTCGGCGGCAGCGAGCCGTATGCTGACATCATGCGTGGGAACCTTGAGCAACTTAGATCCACACCAGCGGGGCGCCGCCTGGTTGAGAAGGCTGAATCATCTCCCTTTGTCATAATGATACAGCCCCCTTCCGGATCACTGATGAAATCGGGAACAACGGTAGCATTCAACGACGGAGCGTATAATGGCACCGGCTCTGGCAGCGCAATTGTCTTGGATGCATGGGATACTTCGTCTGGTCGTGACTCTAGTGGTTCGACGCACACTTATACCTACATAACGCTCGGGCATGAACTCGGCCACGCGATTCAGAATGCGGAAGGGCGGGCAATAAGGACAGACGCGACCTATCCTGGACCCAAAGGATCGACCCATCCAGTCGAAACAGAGGCACTCGCTGGCGAGAATGCCGTAAGAAAAGAGAATCGACAGCCAACCCGACGCTGGTATAATCCTCGCGACTTGCCTAAGCCGACAGGTCCAAGGCAGGGAAAAGAGAGCCCGAACGACCAGTATCCAGTTTGGGATGGGATGATTCATCAGTAGATCTGGAAGGGCGATCTACAAACTAGGTAATGGGAGTTTTAGATACTGATCATTACATCAAAATTCTCAAGGGATTTCAGATTGTGAAATGAATAGAAATTTTGAGTTTCGCGCTCTACGCAAAAATCGGCACTGTTATCGGTACTAGACGGAAGATCGTCAAATGAAACGAATATCCTTTCCTCTTGTTACGTCCCTTTTGTCTGTAATGATCTCAATTACGAGCTCAATCGTATTGACATTAAAGATGGAAGAGCTAGACGCAAAAATCTCGCGGGCGGTTAGTAATGTCAGCTATGTTGCACCGCCAAAGACATATGAGGAAATATATTGTTACAAGAAATGGCAACAGCTTCCAATCAACATTAAACGAGCATGGCGCCCTTTAGAATTTGAACAGAAATGCGTAGCAAATGCATACGTTGCGGCTTGCAAGAACGGCACTGTGGACTTTGACGATGACGAGCGCAGCATTTGTCAGGGAACAGAAGTAGATGTCTGGCTACAAATTCCAGACTGAGGATCACCTTGTCTAGTATTACGGTGACAGTTGCAACAACCCCTATTACGCGCGGCGCCGGCGCCGGGGGGGGCGGGGGGGGG
>JANPAO010000523.1:0-3891 GCA_031429955.1 Phenylobacterium sp.
CGGCGCGCGACTATCTCATCAGCCGCATGACGGCGCTCGGGCTCTCGCCCCAGATCCAGCGGACAGATGCCTTCCGCGAGCGGCCCGGCAAGGAACCCTGGGTGACCGGTGGTGTGGTGGAAAACATTGTTGGGGTCCTGCCTGGCGCCGACCGATCGGCCCCGGCCCTGGCCCTGATGGCCCACTATGACAGCGTGCCCGGGTCGCCCGGTGCCGCAGACGACGCCGCAGGCGTGGCCGCCGGCCTGGAAATCATGCGCATCCTCAAGGCGCAGGGCACGCCGGCCCGCGACGTGATCCTGCTGCTCACCGACGGCGAAGAATCTGGATTGCTGGGAGCCACGGCCTTCTTCCAGTCTCATCCTCTGGCGGCCCGCGTCGGCTTTGTGATCAATATGGAGTCTCGAGGTGGCGGCGGGCGGGCCCGGATGTTTGAGACCTCGGCTGACAATGGCGGGGTCGTGCAGATGTTTCGCGGGGTCGCGCCCTCGCCGGACTCCAGTTCGCTGACCGTCTTTCTCTACAAGAAGCTGCCCAACGACACCGATTTCACCGTTCCGCGTCAGGCTGGAATTCCCGGCCTGAACTACGCCTTCATTGCCCGGCAGTTCGACTATCACTCCCCGATGTCGACGCCTGACCACCTGCAGCAAGGCAGCCTGCAGCATCTGGGCAGCGAGGTCCTGGCCACCGCCCGAGAGGTCGCCTTTGCCAAGACCCTGCCCAAGTCGGCCTCCGACCGGGTTTTTGGCAATACCGTTGGGTCGCATCTGTTGAGCTATCGGCCTCTGGTGGGTTGGGGCCTGTTGCTGGGGATTGCCGGCCTACTGGCCCTTGGCATCTGGCGCGCGCGGCAGGCCGGTGCCTTCCAGGGCGGGGACGTCGCTCGGGGTGCGGGCGCAACGCTCTATCTGGTCCTGACATCGGCGGTGCTGTTCATGTTGGCGCGCCACGCGACGGGGGCCGGCTTTGGCTTCCTTGAGCAGCAGTACCTGCTGGCTCGGCCCAGTGTTTGGGAGGCCGGGTTGGCGCTGGTCGGATTTGGGGCGCTGCTCTGGACCCTGACCGCGCTCAGTGGCGGCCGCGGGCGACTGGCCGCTGCTGGCCTGGCTCTCGGCGCGGGTGTCCTGTGTTCGGCCTTTGCGGCGTGGAGCTTGATCGGCGTGGGAATCGGAGGCGCCGCTGCCATTGTCGCCCTGCTGACCTTCGGCCGCGCTGCCGGGGTTGCTGGAGCCTGGACGGGGGCCTTGGGCCTTGGTCTCCTGGCGGCCGTCGCCCTGCAGATCATGGCCCCGACGGCGGCCTTCCTGGTGGCCTGGCCCTTGGCCATCGCCGCCCTGGCCGCCGCAGCAAGCGCTATGGGGACCTGGCGCCCCATCGGGGTCGTGCTGCTGATCGCCGGACTGGCGGCCCTGGCCCTGCACTGGGTGCTCTATCTGGCTCACGGTGTCTTCATCGCCATCGACCTGGTGCAGCTCCAGGCCCTGTTTGTGTTCCTGGCAGCGCTCCTGCTCTGGCCCTTGGTCCAGACCCAGGAGGGTGAGCAGGGATTTCGCAATGCCAGCCTGGTCCTGCTGATCGGGGCTGGTCTCATTGTGGGGTTGATCCGCTTCCTTCCGCCCTGGAGCGAGCGTCACCCCCAGCCGAGCACCCTGGCCTATGTCATCGACGGCACCACGGGCCAAGCCAAGCGCTTCAGCTTCACGCCGAACCCCCCGCAGTGGGCCAAGGACGTGCTGCGAGCAGACGGCGGGCATGTGGGCAAGGATGAGGCGCCCTTCGGCCTACGCGGCACCTCACCGCTCTCAGCCTGGGCCAAGCCGATCACCCCTCTGCCGGCAACTGTGACCCTGACCCGGCCCTTGGATGGGTCGCTGGCGGTGCGCATCGTCCCTCCAGCGGGCGCGACCTCGGTGGTCCTTGGGATTCGCCCAACCGGACGTCTGACCGATGCCACCATCAATGGTCGCCCAGCCAAGATTCTCGGAACTCCTGGCCAGTGGAGCCATGTGCGGTGGGCGGCGGCGCCGGAGGGTGTCGTGGTGGGCTTCCGGGCCAAGGGTCCTGGCACGATCGAGGCCCGCTATGCGGCCATTACTCCGGCCTGGCCAAAGGACGCCAAGCCGCTTCCCCCCCGCCCCGCCACCATCTCGGCCAATGGCATTTCAGGCTCTACCATCGTTACGGGCACCCAAAGGCTCACCTGGTAGGGTCCTGCATCCCGGCGAGGTGAATCGGTTTACTCTGGCCGTGTTAGGAGCGGGAGGGTGAAGCGCGTCCCGAGACGCTGAGGGTCATCTGGGGTTCGCCCCGCTCGGTCAGGGTGGGGCGGCCCGCGACTTGCTGGTTCACCTGTCGGATGCGCCATTTTGATGCTAAGCTCGCCTCGCCTGGCAAGCGCATCGTTAGGAACGGGGGCACGATGCACGAGTTCGATCCGCGACGACCGACCCTGCGCCTTGCCCCTCGCCTGCTGGTGGGGGTTGCCGGGTTCACTGCGCTCGCCCTGGGCTGGAAACTGACGGCCGCTGAAGCGACGGCCCCGATCCCCCAGCCCCTCGATCCGGCCGCCATTGTGGCCCTGCAGCACACCGCCTTTACTCAGGCTGAGGCTCAACCTGGATTTGCCCGCCCCGAAAGCATCGCCGTCAGGATCCAGCCGGGGGAGACTTTCGAGGCTGCGGTCCAGCGCGCCGGCGTGGCACCGGAGGATGCCCGCCAGGCCGTCCAGACCCTGGGCGAAGCGATGGATACGGTTCACATCAAGGCGGGGCTGGCCTTCGACGCCGCCATCGCCAGGCCTCGCGGTGAGCGCGGTCCCGCCCGCCTGATCGGCCTGTCGCTGCGCACCGGGCCGGCGACCGCCGTGACCATCTCCCGAACCTTTGACGGGGCGCTTCGCCTGCGGGAAATGGAAGAGGCGATCCGCGAGGAAACCACCGTCGCCCAGGGCGCGATCACCGGCTCGCTCTATGAAAGCGCCTCGCGGCTGGGGGCCACCTCGGCGATCACCGCCCAGATGGTGAAACTGTTCTCCCACAAGGTCGACTTTGACCGGGACATCAAGGCCGGCGACCGCTTCGAACTGGTGTTCGATCGCAAGGTCACCGAGAGCGGCCGCACGGTGGAAACCGGCGATCTGGAATATGCCGAGATCAAGGGCATCCGCTTCTATCGCTTCGAAATGCCCGGCGGCGAGGTCGAGTATCTCGATGACGCCGGCAAGAACATCAAGGGCTTCCTGCTGCGCACGCCAGTGGACGGCGCGCGGATGACCTCCAGCTTTGGCATGCGCCGCCACCCGATCCTTGGCTTCAATCGGATGCACCAGGGGATCGACTTTGGCGCAGGAACAGGCACCCCGGTGCTGGCCGCCGGCGACGGCGTGGTGGTCGAGGCCCGGCGTTGGGGCGGCTATGGCAACTGGCTGCGGATCCGCCACGCCAATGGTTGGGAGACCGGGTACGGACACCTGTCGCGCTATGCGGCGGGCCTGAAGCCGGGCCAGAGGGTGCGGCAGGGCCAGCTTGTCGCCTATGTGGGGTCCACCGGCGCGTCTACGGGCCCGCACCTGCACTACGAGACCTGGCAAGGCGGCAAGCGGGTCAATCCCGTCGGGGCCAAGGTTCCCACCGGAACAATTCTGGCCGGCACGCAATTGGCGGCCTTCAAGGCCCAGAAGTCACGGATTGATCGTCTGGTCAGCCAGGGTGCCACAGCGCAAGATCACTCCGACACCCCCAAACTCGCCGCCGCCGACATCGATCCGATCACCGTCGCCGGGCTGAGGCGTTAGGGCGAGCATCGACCCACGAAAAAGCCCTCCCTTTCGGGAGGGCTTCGTCACCTCGGAGAGCCGAGCGGCTCAGTCGAAGATGATGACCGAGCGGG
>JANPAO010000524.1:0-1944 GCA_031429955.1 Phenylobacterium sp.
CACAACATGGTCGCCTGGATGATCGACCGTTTCGGGTCGCAGGATCTGCGGGAGCGCTACCTTCCGCGCCTGACGTGCATGGAGATCATCGCCAGCTATTGCCTGACTGAGCCCGGTGCCGGATCCGATGCGGCGGGTCTGGCGACCACCGCCCGGCGCGAGGGCGAGACCTATGTGCTGGATGGCTCCAAGGCCTTCATCTCCGGGGCCGGGACCTCTGACATCTATCTGGTGATGGCCCGCACCGGTGGGCCAGGGGCCAAGGGCGTCTCGGCCTTCGTGGTGGAAAGGGATCAGGCCGGGGTTTCGTTCGGAGCCCAGGAGCGGAAGATGGGCTGGAATGCCCAGCCGACGGCCCAGGTCCACCTGGACGGGGTTCGGGTGCCAGCGGCCAACCGCCTTGGCGAGGAGGGGGAGGGTTTTGGCTTTGCCATGGCCGGCCTCGACGGGGGTCGGATCAACATCGCCTCCTGTTCTCTGGGCGGGGCGCAACTGGCCCTGGATACGGCCAGGGAATATCTGCTGACCCGCAAGCAGTTCGGACGGCCCCTGGCGGAGTTTCAGGCCCTGCAGTTCCGGTTGGCTGACATGGCAACAGAGTTGGATGCCGCGCGCCTGATGGTGCGGCGGGCGGCTGCAGCCCTGGACGCCCAGGACCCCAAGGCCAGCCAGTACTGCGCCATGGCCAAGCGGTTCGCCACCGATGCCGGTTTTGAGATCGCCAACCAGGCGCTCCAACTGCATGGTGGTTACGGCTATCTGAAGGACTATCCCCTGGAGCGGATCGTGCGCGACCTGAGGGTCCATCAGATCCTGGAGGGGACTAACGAAATCATGCGGGTGATCATCGCTCGGGAGTTGCTACGCCCATGAGTGAAGTTCTGGTGGGCATAGAAGGCCGGGTCGGTCGCCTGACGCTCAATCGGCCCCAGGCCCTGCACGCCCTGACCACCAACATGTGTGAGATCCTGACCCAGGCGCTGCTGGCCTGGAAGGATGATCCCGCCGTGGATCTGGTCTTGCTGGACCACTCCGGCGAACGGGGGTTCTGCGCGGGCGGCGACATCCGGATGCTGGCCGAAAGCGGTGCGGCCGATGGTGCGGCTGCGCGGGAGTTCTTCTTCAAGGAATACCAGCTCAACCATCTGCTGTTTTCCTACCCCAAGCCGGTGGTGGCCATCATGGACGGGGTGACCATGGGCGGCGGAGTCGGCCTAGCCGCCCCCTCCCAGTACCGGGTTGCCACTGAGCGCACGACCTTCGCCATGCCCGAGACCGGCATCGGCCTGTTTCCCGACGTGGGCGGCGGTTGGTTCCTGCCGCGCATGCCGGGCCACATCGGCCTATGGCTGGCCCTGACCGGGGCGCGGCTCAAGGCCGCCGACTGTGAACTGGTGGGGATCGCCACCGACTTCATTCCCAGCGGAGAGATCGCGGCGTTCAAGGCCGCCCTGCTGGCCGACCCTGCGGCGGTGGAAACCTTGCTCACCGAGTTCGAAGGGGATGCCGGCCGTCCGCCCCTGGCGCAGCATCAGGACGAGATCGACAAGATTTTCGGGCTCGCCAGCGTCGAGGCCATTGTCGCGGCCCTCCAGGCCGCGTCATCGCCCTGGGCCGGGGAGCAGCTTGCGGTCCTGGCGACGAAATCGCCGCAGACCCTCAAGGTCGCCTTCCGGCAACTGGCCCTGGGGGCCGCCGCCAAGTCCTTCGCTGAGAACATGGAGACCGAGTACCGGATCGGGGCGCGGGTGGTTCAGCGCCACGACTTCCTGGAGGGGGTGCGGGCGGTGATCGTCGAAAAGGACAATGCGCCACAGTGGAATCCCGCGACCCTGGCGCAGGTCAGTGAGGCCCTGCTGGACGAAATCTTCGCGCCCCTGCCTGACGGTGAGGGCTGGATGCCCCTAACTTGACTGTAACGAGACGCCGCGCGGGCCGAATGAT
>JANPAO010000525.1:0-3306 GCA_031429955.1 Phenylobacterium sp.
CTCTTGTTTCGGGGTCGCCGTGTCGCCTACGGCGATCCCCCTCCGAGGCCCTGCTTCGCAGCGACCCACCTCCCCCACATCGGCGTACGGCGTGGGGGAGGATCTGAGGTTCGAGGGTGGCTGATCTGGCCTTCTATCGACGCGGGTCAATCAGTCCCCTCACCTCATGCAGGTCCGCAGCAATTCGGACGCAGAGGGCGTGCATCTCCTCGGTCGGGTCGAGCAGGTCGGGGACCATGATGGTCATCATGCCCGCCGCAGCGGCGGCGCGGACGCCGTTGTGGCTGTCCTCCAGGGCCAGGCAGAGGGCCGGCGCGATGCCTAAGCGTTCGGCGGCCTTGAGGAAGGGGTCGGGGTTAGGCTTACCGTTGAGGTAGTCGCCACGGGCGATGACCGCGTGGACGCGCGGGATGATGCCGGACTTGCCCAGGTGTGCCTCCACGGCCCGGTGGCTGGAGGAGGTGGCGATAGCGCGGGGCAGGTCCAGGGCGTCGAGGGTGTCCAGCAGCTCGAGAACCCCGGTCTTCAGATCGATGCCGCGTTCGCAGGCGAGATCAACGTGCTCCTGCACCCGGTCGTTGAACGCCCCGATCGGGAAGTCCTCGCCGAAGTGGTTGAGCACCTGGCGGTCGCTCATGGGACCCGGCAGGCCGATCATGGACTTGAACAGCGATAGCGGCATGTCGTGGCCATGCTCAGCGGCGGTGGCAAACATCGCGTCGCGATAGACGACCTCGGTGTCGCAAAGCAGGCCGTCCATGTCGAAGACCACGGCCTTGGGGTTATGGGGCAAGCTCATGGCCCGCCCATAGCCCAGGCGCGCACCTGGCCGAAATCAAGCCTGACGTCAGTCTGTAACGAACTCGGTGACGCCATAGCCCTGAAAATACAACAGGGCGGTCAGGTCGCAGTGGTCGATCTTGGCGTCGGCCTCGGCGGCGACGATGGGCTTGGCGCGGTAAGCGACGCCCAGGCCCGCCGCGTTGATCATCGCCAGGTCATTGGCACCATCCCCGACGGCCAAGGCCCCGACGGGGGTGAGACCCAGGGCTGCGGACTCCTCGCGCAGGGCCGCCAGCTTGGCTTCACGGCCAAGGATGGGGGAACCCACCTCGCCGGTCAGAGCACCGCCGGCTTCGATCAGGGTATTGGCCCGGTCAGCATGAAAGCCGGCGGCCTGGGCCACCCGGCTCGTGAAGAAGGAGAACCCCCCGGAGACCAGCAAGGCCCTGGCTCCATGGGCGGTCATGGTGCGCACCAGGGTCCGGGCGCCGGGGTTCAGACGAACGCGCTCATCGTAGCAGCGTTGCAGGACCGCCACCGACAGACCCTTCAGCATGGCCACCCGCTCGCGCAGGGCTGACTCAAAGTCGAGCTCGCCGCGCATGGCCCGCTCGGTAATCTCCGAGACCTTGTCCTTCACGCCCGCGAAATCGGCCAATTCATCGATGCACTCACAGCCGATGATGGTGGAGTCCATGTCGGCGATGAGCAGGCCCTTGCGACGCCCGTTCCAGGGCTGAACGGCGGCGTCCACCGACTGACCCTCAAGGGCCTTGGCGACGGCCAGACGCACCGGGCTGATGGCGTCGGCCTCCAGCGCCAGATCGATAGCGCCAGGGCCCAGGACACGGGGCTCCTTGACGCGGGCGCGCACGCCTGCGAGCGCTGGGCCAACCAGGGCGACTGCGGCCTGGGTGCCTTCGGGCGTGGGACTGACGAGGGTAAGGGCGATCTGCATGGAGCCCCGCATCTGGCTGATCGCTGGCCCCACGGCAAGTGGCAAGTCGGCCCTGGCCCTTGCCCTAGCCCAGAAGATTGGCGGAGAGATCATCGGTGCCGATGCCCTGCAGATTTATCGCGACCTGAGGATCCTAACCGCCCGCCCCTCTCCGGAGGAGGAGGCAACGGTGTCCCATCACCTGGTGGGGACGGTGGACGCCGCCGAGGGCTGGTCGGTGGGCCACTGGGTCCGCGCGGCGAGCCAGTGCCTATCTACAATCCTCGCAGCAGGGCGGCCGGCCATCGTGGTGGGGGGGACAGGTCTCTACTTCCGCGCCCTGACCCACGGACTGGCCGAGATCCCGCCGACGCCGCCGGAGGTCCGAGAGCAGGCATCGGACGACTATCAGACCCTGGGGGAGGTGAGCTTCCGCCAGCGCCTGTCCCAGGCAGACCCCGTCGCAGCGGCCAGGATCAGTTCTGCCGATCGCCAGCGCCTGGTGCGAGCCTGGGAGGTCTATGTGGCAAGCGGGGTGTCCCTGACCGATTGGCAGGGGCGGACCGACCCGCTGTTGACGCCCGGCAGCTATCGCTGCGTGGCCCTGGAGCCGCCCCGGGCCTGGCTCTATGATCGGTGCGACCGCAGGCTGACCACCATGCTGGAGGCGGGGGCCGTGGCCGAGGTAGATGCCCTGATGGCGCGACATCTCGACCCTGTCCTGCCCATCATGAAGGCTGTGGGGGTGAGAGAGTTGTCAGCCCAATTGCGCGGTGACCTCTCACCGGACGCGGCCTTGGCGGCGGCCCAGCAGGAAACCCGCCGCTACGCCAAGCGCCAAACCACCTGGCTGCGGGGACAGATGGGCGACTGGCCACGGATCACCGCCACCGCCGCCTCGGACCAGTGGGGGCAGTTTCTTGCCCTGAACCCCGGCTTGACGCCCTGACGGGGGCATGGCATCAGCAGGGACCTTGCTTTCGGAGAACGCTCGTGCGCGCGGATCTTGTACTTGTATGGCGACCTGTCGCGGGCTGACGATCACGTCAGCCTGTCCAAGGTCGCTTGCACCGGGCCCCCAGAGGGCCTTTTTTAATGCCCCTTCCTAGGCACCCGAAAATGACCGCCCACCAGACCATCGAAGCCGACATTGAAACCCTGACCGGCGCGGAGATCGTCGTGCGCGCCCTGATCGATCAGGGCGTCGAGGTGCTCTTCGGCTATCCGGGTGGCGCGGTGCTGCCGATCTATGATGCCCTGTTTGACGAGCCGCGCCTGCAGCATGTCCTGGTCCGCCACGAGCAGGGTGCCACCCACGCCGCCGAGGGCTATGCTCGCTCCACCGGCAAGTGCGGGGTGGTCCTGGTCACCTCCGGCCCCGGCGCCACCAATGCGGTGACCGGCATCGTCGACGCCTTGATGGACTCCATCCCCATGGTGGTCATCACCGGCCAGGTCGCCACCCACCTGATCGGCACCGACGCCTTCCAGGAATGCGACACGGTGGGCATCACCCGCCCCTGCACCAAGCACAATTACCTGGTGAAGGACGTGAACGACCTCGCCCGCATCCTGCACGAGGCCTT
>JANPAO010000526.1:0-2766 GCA_031429955.1 Phenylobacterium sp.
CGACGATCTGGCGCTCGATATGATGCTCATCGACCAGACGATCTCGACCCGGGATGCCCACTATGTCGATCCGACGCTGGGGAGGCGCGCGCGTTCGGTTATTGTCCTTGAGCCTCACGACAACGACTTTCTGGCGGCGGCCCTCACGGCGAAATGGTTGCCGGATTGGGGGCGACTCACCTTCAGTATCGGCGCGCTCGATCATGATGTCGGCACGACCTACGACGCCGGCAGCGCGCCCCCGGAACTGATGGGCCCCGGCGGTCGAGGCCGTTCATTCAAGGATGAAAACGAGATTCGAAGTCTGGTCAGCGAGGTTCAGGCCTCCTCGGTCGGTGCCGGAAAACTGCACTGGATCCTGGGAGCCTTCGCCAGCCGGAGTAACCAACGCCTTGATGCAGCGCTGGAACCAACATCGCCTGTCGCTGGATACAGCGAGGCCCGCCGCGATCGATTGAGCGAGGGAGCTGTGTTCGGCGAACTTTCCTATGATCTCACGCCAACGATCTCGCTGACAGCGGGCGGGCGGGCCTTCCGTTCACGTCTCGCGACGCGATCGACGGTTTCCATAGGGACGCCGGCGATCGCTTTCCAGGGCCGCACACAGCACAGTGGGGTCGCGCCCAAGGTTCTGCTTGCCTATCGCCCCGCCCCCGGCCTGACCCTCTATGCCCAGGCCGCTGAGGGTTACCGAACCGGAGGGTTCAATACCGGTGGGCCCGCAGGCCAGAGTTTCGGAACGGGATCGGGTAACCTCCAGCCTCTGCGGCGCTACGGCAGTGACGAGCTCTGGAACTATGAGGTTGGCCTACGCTGGACATCGGCGGAACTCGGTCTGGCATTGCGCGCCGCGGCGTTTCGGGCGGACTGGAAAAACATCCAGGCGGACCTGATCCTGCCGTCAGGCCTGGGTTTCACGGGCAACCTTGGGGACGGCCAAAGCCGGGGCGTCGAACTGGAAGGTACCTGGGTTCACGGCAATCTTTCCATCGGCGGCAACCTCGTGCGCCAGGACCCTGAGTTACGTCGCAGCGCGACCGGGCTGCCGACACGCGAGGACACCGGCCTTCCTGGCGTGCCGCACCTGTCCTACGCGGCCAACGCCGCCTACAGTTTCGAGCTTCCGCAGGATCGCAGACTGGACCTGACGGTGAGCTATGCCTGGGTGGGCATATCGCACCTTACCCTCGACCCCTCGGCAGCGGCCACAATGGGAGGCTTTGGAGACCTGCGTCTTTCGGCTGCATTAAGGTCGGGCTCCACGGACCTGAGACTGTATGTGGACAACGCCTTGAACAGACACGGCGACACTTTGGCCTTCGGCAACCCCTTTAGTTTCCGGACCATGCAACAGGCAACACCACAGCATCCGCGGACAATCGGGATCAACGTTTCCAGAGCGTTCTGATTCACGAATCCGCCGTTTAGCGCTGCTCCTGCGGTCACTGGTCCACCCTGGCTGCGGGTCTGGCGATGGTGCGGATGAGGGACCCGTGAAATCCTATCAAATAACTGATTAAATGTCAGTATTCTAACGACCATCAGTCATATTACCCCCAACATTACCCCTACTAGGCATGGCTGCCCTAGAAAATCGTACAGAGCCGGGGCCTCAGAGGTGGCTCAAGCGACCGCCTCAACCGGCCTCAGTTGCCGATCCCCGCATCGAAGGCCACCTCAGCCAGGGCGGAAATGGCCTCTTCGATCTCAACGGCGTTCAAGGTTCACCTGACGGTCAATGCCGCGCCCTCAACCGGTGCCGATCCTGTCCCGCGCGCAGGCCAGCCCCCGCTGTACAGCCGATTCCGCCACGCCCAAGCCCGGTGTGGGCAGAAGACCGACAACCTATGCGGCCTCGTCCAGCTTGGCCGCTATCCGCGCCATGAGGGCTTCCAGGGTGGGCGTCGCTGGGTCAGGCGGCCCACCCAGCCCCCGGATCAGTTCCGCCTGCCGGTGGGGTGCCACCGCGCCATAGCTGGTGAAGGTGGTCAGGACGTGCTCGTGGCCGAGGTTCTGCGACCACGCCTTGAACGCTTCAGGCGTTTTGCAGACCCGCTCCCCAAGCTGGACCAAGGTGTCACGGAAGGAATGCGGGTTGAAGTAGGGTAGCCCCGCCGCCGCAAACGCGTTCTTGAATATGCGCCGGATGGGTTCGGCGGTGGACCAGTTCTTTCGCTCCAGGCCCCCTGCAACAAATCCTCCGTCGTGACCCCTGGTCATGAGGGTCTTGGGAAACAGGGGGTCGCTGTCGGACCAGAGCAGGTCTTTCCGAAGATGGCTGACCCATTCGGCGAAGATCTCTTTGGCCTCACCACCGACTGGAAGGAACGTGGTCGAAAAGGTCTTGGCGAACTTGGTCTTCACCTCACGCGCGTCCTGATCCAGACGCTCCGCGACCAGGTCCAAATGCTTCAGCTTCAGGGACGCCAGCGCGCCATCCCGTGCGCCGGTCAACAGGGTGAAGGCGATCAAGGCGCGGTCGCGGCGCTCGATGTCGGTGGTGTGAGGCATGGTCCCCAATACGTGGTGAACCTGCTCCAGCGTCGGGAACACCTTCACCCGGACCGCCCTGGCGATACGCGCGTCCTTTTCCGATGGATTGAAATAGTCGGCGTCCGAATAGCGGATTTTGCGGCGATACCCCGGCTGATCCGCCAGCCAGATGAAGAACGTACGCAATGCGCCCAAGGTGGACACCACCGTGGCGCGGCTCAGGCGTTCGTCTGTCCGGGCATTGGTCTGGGCGTCGAGGCGGCGCTTGAACAC
>JANPAO010000527.1:0-8919 GCA_031429955.1 Phenylobacterium sp.
CCGTTGATATGCCTGCCCCGGTAAAGGCCACCAGCCGTCTCGCCCCGCCGACCCTGGCCGCCAGCTCCTGTTGCGCCGCGCTCATCGGCAAAGCCCCCCATCCACGACATGACCCTACAGAACTCAGGGTCTATATTCGAAAGTTTAGAGCGTGACGGGCGCTTCAACCGGTATCCACTTGAAGCTGTCACGCTCTAGGTGCACAGCCACCGCCCGTCCCCAAACCTGCGCCGCCGTTAAGGGAATGCGCGGCGGCTTGCCTGACTATGAGGCTCCGCAGGAGATGTTCCCCATGACCGCTTCGACGATTCCGCAGCCGGGCTCTGAGTTGATCTCGGTCCTGATCCGAGGCCAGGCCTTCGCCATCGACATCATGTCGGTGCGGGAAATTCGGGGCTGGCGTGCGGCCACGCCCTTGCCCCATGCCCCGCCCCATGTGCTGGGCATGATGAACCTTCGCGGTGTGGCCCTGCCGGTGGTGGACCTCTGTGCCCGCCTGGGTATGGGGCCTGCCCAACCCGACGCCGCCTCCGTGGTGGTGGTGGCCCAGGCCGGCGATGTTCAGGTGGACGCAGTTTGCGACATCCTGCAGGTGACCCCTGGGATGATCCAGGCACCGCCAGATGTCGGATCCGAAGATGGTCTGCGCTTCGTCACTGGGGTGATGACCACAGACAGCGGAATTGTCAGCCTGCTGTGCCTGGACCATGTGTTGCCGCCAGCGCCCATCGACCTCGCCGCCTGATCGGCAGCGAGGCTGTACAGAAATTGTGCGGCCGGGCGGAATTTCTGCCTGCACAACAGGCAAAGACTGCTGTAGCCAGATAGCCCTGAGCGAGACGAACCGGGGGCGGGTATGACGATTCGAACGCTGATGCGCGCAGGCGCGACAGTCATGGCCCTGGCCCTGGCCTCACCCGCCATGGCCCAGGTCCCGGCACCTGAGGTGGACTCCGGTGACACCGCCTGGATCCTCAGCGCCACTGCCCTGGTGTTGTTCATGACCCTGCCGGGCCTGGCCCTTTTCTATGCGGGCCTGGTGCGCTCCAAGAATGTCCTGTCGGTGATGATGCACTGCGTGGCCATCGCCTGCCTGGTTTCGGTGCTCTGGCTGGTGCTGGGCTACAGCCTGGCCTTCTCCGGCACCCATCCCCTGGTGGGCGACCTCGCAAAGTTCGGCCTGGTCTCGGTGGGTCGCGACGCCGTGGTGGGCAAGCTGCCCGAGAGCGTCTTCTTCGCCTTCCAAATGACCTTCGCCATCATCACCCCGGCCCTGATCGTCGGGGCCTATGTGGAGCGCATCAAGTTCTCAGGCGTCCTGCTGTTTTCCGGCCTCTGGCTGTTGGTGGTCTATGCCCCGGTCTGTCACTGGGTCTGGGGCGGAGGCTGGCTGGCGGGACTACACGTCATGGACTATGCGGGGGGCCTGGTGGTCCATGCCACGGCAGGGGTCTCGGCCCTGCTGATCGCCTGGCGGATCGGTCCTCGCGACGGCTTTCCCAAGGATCTGTCGCCACCTCACAATCCCGGCATGACCATGATGGGGGCAGGCATGCTCTGGGTCGGCTGGTACGGATTCAATGCCGGCAGCGCCCTGGCCGCCGACGGCAATGCGGGCGCCGCCCTGCTCTCGACCCATCTCTCGGCGGCGACGGCAGGCTTGGTCTGGGCGGGGATTGAGTGGAAGCGCTTTGGCCGCCCCAGCATGGTGGGTCTGGTCACCGGTGTGGTGGCGGGCCTGGCGACGGTGACGCCGGCCTCAGGCTTTGTCGGCCCCCTTGGCGGAGTGGTGCTAGGGGCCGCAGGCTCCTTCATCTGCTACCAGGCCGTGGATCTGGTGCGACAACGCCTGAAGGTCGACGACAGCCTCGATGTCTTCGCCGTCCATGGCGTGGGCGGTATCCTGGGAACCCTGCTGGTGGCGGTCCTGGCGAGCACGGACCTGGGTGGCGCAGGCTATGCCACCGGTGTGACGATGGGATCTCAGGCGGTCACCCAGCTCGTGGGGGTGTTGGCGGTCTGCGCCTGGTCGGCGGTCGCAACCCTGGTCCTGATCTTCGTCGTGCGCCGCACGGTGGGCTTGCGCGCCACTGACGATTCCATCGACGAGGGTCTCGACATGTCGAGCCACGGGGAACGCGCCTACAACCCTTAAGGTCTGCGGCCGAAGGCTGCTGCAATCTCGGCCTCGGTCGTGGCGTCCACCTCGACCATTTTCAGGCGCGCGGCGTCGCCCGCATCGATGCGTAGGAAAGACTTCGGTCGCGCAAGGGTCTTGGACAACAACAGGATGACGGCTGTGTTGGCCGCACCCTCTGCTGCCGGCGCGCTGACTCTGACTTTAAGGAACGGTCGTCCGGCCGGGTTGAGCGCCCAGCCTTCCACCCTGTCATGACCGCCCTTCGGGGTCACCCGGATGGGAAGGCCGACTACCCCATCAAGGTCACGAGCGGCCCGAAGGCCATTGGCAGCAGGTAGGTCTTCGCCCCCTGCAGGATCAGCAGGGCGATGATCGGACTGATATCGACTCCCCCGAGGGAAGGAATGACCTTCTGGAACGGTGCCAGGATGGGCCGGGTCACCGCATCCAGAAACTTGGCGATGCCATAGACCGCCTGGTTACGAAGGTTGATCACGTCAAAGGCCACCAGCCACGAGAGGATGGCGTTGGCGAAGATCGCAAAGATCAGGATGCTGAAAAGCGAATTGACGATGAAGTAGAGAAAGCTGCCCATAGGCGCGGTTTAAGGGGGCCTGGGGGGTTCTGGCAAGGCGATCTGTGCCCTGGGCCCATATCTGCGGCTTGACAGGTGGGGTCCGAAAACGCTTATTCCGCGCCTCCTGGGGCCGTAGCTCAGATGGTAGAGCGCCTCGTTCGCAATGAGGAGGTCAGCGGTTCGATTCCGCTCGGCTCCACCAGGAACCCCGCCGGAGGGTCGCGACTTGTCGCCAGCCTCGGCGCCTGCCACAAACCGCAACCATAGGCGCTTTGGGGGGCGGATGGTCTTCTCGTCCATCATCTTTATCTTCTATTTTCTGCCGGTCTTCCTGCTGGGCTACTATGCCAGCGGCTGGCGGACCGGTGCCCTGCTGGTGGGCAGCGCGGCCTTCTATGCCTGGGGCGAGGGCGGATACGTCGTCCTTCTGCTGGCCCTGATTGTCGCCAACTATCTCGGTGCCCGCCTGATGGACCAGGCCGCCACCTCCACCCGGCGGGGCGCGATCCTGGCGGCCATGATCGTCCTGGATCTGGGGGTTCTGGCCTGGTTCAAGTATGCGGGGTTCCTGGCCCATACGCTGAATGATCTGCTGCCGGGGGCACCTCTGCCGGAACTGACCCATCGCCTGCCGCTGGGGATCTCCTTCTTCACCTTCCAGCTCATCAGCTATCTGGTGGATGTGTGGCGACGCGCGGTGCCGGCCGAGGCCTCACTACCCAGGTTCGCCGCCTATATCCTGATGTTCCCCCACCTGATCGCTGGCCCCATCGTGCGCTATGCCGACATTGCCGCCGAGCTACATGGCGGTCGCCGGGGCTCGGGCCGCGTGGGCCTGGGATTCCAGTACTTTATTGTTGGCCTCTGCCAGAAGGTGCTGATTGCCAATACTGTGGCGCCGGTGGCTGACCAGGCCTTTGGCCTGGCACCGGGAACCCTGAACGCCACCGCCGCCTGGCTGGGAACCCTGGCCTATACCCTGCAGATCTATTTCGACTTCTGCGGCTATTCGAACATGGCCATCGGCCTGGCCTTCATGCTGGGCTTCACCTTCCCCAAGAATTTCAACTACCCCTATGCGGCGACCTCGCTCACCGACTTCTGGCGGCGTTGGCATATGTCCCTGTCGGCCTGGTTCCGGGACTATGTCTACATCCCGCTGGGTGGCAATCGGGGCGGGCAGGCGGCCACCATCCGCAACCTGCTGATTGTCTTCTTCCTGACCGGGCTCTGGCATGGGGCGGCCTGGAGCTTCATTGTCTGGGGGCTGTATCACGGAGCCTTCCTGATGCTGGAGCGGTTCGGGCTTGGCCGTGTCCTGGCCGCCGCGCCGCGGCCCCTCGGTCACCTCTACGCCCTGCTGGTGGTGATGGTGGGCTGGGTGTTCTTCCGAGCCACAGACATTGCCCACGCCATGGACTATCTGGCGGTGATGTTTGATCCTGGTGCCTTCAAGCCGCTGGGCCTGGGCCTGACCTACCTTCTGGACACCGAGATGCAGGCCGCCTTCGTGGCCGGAATCATCCTTGCCTTCCCCACTCTGCCGTGGATCTTGACCCGGTTGAAGGCCCCCACCAGCGACGCGCCCTCGCCGCACCTGCCGGCCCATCTGGACACCCGCGCGGCCTTTCTGCTGCCAACCCCGATCCTGGCCGCGGGCTTCCTGCTCAGCATCGCGGTCCTGATCAACTCGACCCTCAACCCCTTCCTCTATTTCCGGTTCTAGGGCGATGGACGCACCGATCCCCCGCCGCGGCCTGATCGCCATCATCATCATCTTGATGACCGGCCTCCTTCTGATCGACAAAGTGATCGCCCCGCCGCTGCTGCAGGAGGGTCGGGTGATGGCGGGCCCACCGGCCTGGACGGGTATGGCGCACCTGGCGGCCTTCCGCCGCCAGACCGAGGACTATATCAGCGACCGCTTCCCCGCCCGACACCACCTGATCGGGACCTTGAACTATGTCCGCATGCAGTTTGGCGACAGCGGCACTGACCGGGTCCTGGTGGGGCGCGATGGCTGGTTGTTCTACAATGACGGCTCCAAGCTTGGACTGGCTCGAGGCAAGCCACCGCTGACCGACGCCCAGGCCGCGGAGTGGCTGCGCGGCCTCTCAGGCCGGGTCGAATCGCTGCCCGGCCGTATCTATCTGGTGGTGGTGCCGCCGGCCAAGGACACCATTTATCCGCAGTTCGGGCCGCACTGGTACGAGGGTCCCAGCCCGCGCCGCGCTGGACTGACCCTGGCGAACCTGGCGGCGCGCACCGAGCCTGGCCACGTCATTCACCTGCGCGGCCCGGTCCAGGCGGTGGCGAACTCAGGTGTCGGTGCCTTCAGCCGTCACGACACCCACTGGACCGGCGACGGGGCCTATGCTGGCTATGTCGCGGTGATGGCGCAGTTGCGCGCCCTTGGCCTTGACCAGCCCACCCGGCCGCTGAGCGACTTCGTGATCAAGACGCCCGGCCCTCAACCGCCGCGCGACCTGGCCATGATGCTGGGGGTCGCCAGCTTCTATCCTCTGGACTATCGCAGCTATATCGATCCCAAGTCCCCACCGAAGACCATCACCTGGCTGTCGGATCGGCGGGGTTGGAATGCTCCCCAGGTGGTGGACACCGGCGAGGTGGGTAAGCCGACCCTGCTGATGACCCGAGACTCCTTTTCCAATGCCCTGAACCCCTTTCTCCTGGGACACTTCAGCCGGGTGATCCTCACCCACATCGATGACGGGTTCTGGCGGCAGGACCTGATCGACCGGTTCCAACCCGACGTGGTGATGTTGCAGGTTCAGGAGCACGGGCTGGTCTCCACCATGTACGGCTCACCCGCCGTGTCGGAGGCTGCCGAGGCCAGGATCCAGGCCGCCTTGCCCAAGGCACCGACCCAGGGGCCCCTAGCCCCCTCAGCCCCGTCCCGAGGTCGGTTCGAGACCCTGGCCGCGGCGGGTGTTGCCTTTGATGGGCTGGACGCCGCGGTGCCCGCTGCCGGCTGCAATGTCGACAAGGCGCTGATGGATGCTCGGGGCCTGATGGTCAGCGGCTGGGTCTCGGATCTTTCGACAATAGCGGGTCTCGGTCAGGGTGCCATCCGCCTCACGGGACCGGCCGGCGACTTCGTCCAGCCGCTGGAGGTGAACCAAACCCGCCCTGACGTCGTTGCCTACTTCAAGTCACCCGTCGCCCAACCCAGTGGATTCTTTGCCAGCCTGAACATCCAGAAACTTCCCCCCGGGACCTATGATCTTCGCATCTATCGCCGTGCCGCCAGCGGCTGGATGGGTTGCGCTGGACCCAAGGGTTTGGTCCGGCCGTGAGGCGCTTGTTCACGCCCTTGGGTTAAAGGGCCCGCTGAGACGTTCCGTTGTGCTCCGACCCGGAGCCCGTCACGAGGATTGCCTGTGTTCTCCCGCCTGTTTGGCCAAAAGACCCAGCAAGCCCAGCCCTCCACCGGGGGGCGGCTGGTCTATGCGGTGGGCGACATCCATGGCCGCCTGGACGCCTTTGAACCCCTGCTGCAGGCCATCGCCCAGGACGTCCTGATCTCTGCCCCCAGCCAACGGCCGATCCTGATTCTGCTGGGGGACTATGTCGACCGGGGCCCTGCTTCTGCCCAGGTGGTGGACAAGATCCTGGCTCTGAGGGACGAGCCGGGCTTCGAGGTTCGCACCCTCAAGGGTAATCACGAGGAGGCCCTGCTCCAGTTCCACGACGAGCCGGGATTTGGTCAGACCTGGGTGGAGCACGGCGGCTCGGCGACCCTGGCCTCCTATGGTGTCCAGCCCCCCGCGACCCGCACCGACCCTGAGGCCTGGGAGGCCGCGCGCTTGGCCTTCCGCCAGGTGCTGCCGCCCGCCCACATGGATTTCTACCAATCCCTGGAATTGATGATCACCCTTGGTGACTACGCCTTCGTCCACGCCGGAATTCGCCCCGGCGTGCCCCTGGACCGCCAGTCAGAGCGGGACCTGTTGTGGATCCGAGCCGAGTTTCTGCAGTCCACGGCCAGGTTCGAGAAGGTCATCGTCCACGGCCACACCCCGATGGAGGAGCCCCAGGTCACAGGGCGGCGCATCGGGGTCGATACCGGTGCCTATGCCACCGGCGTGCTGACGGCTGTACGCCTGGACGACAGCGGCCATCGGATGCTGCAGGGTCGGGCGGTTCGCGCCGCCACCTGACTCAGTGGGCGTCGTCCCAGTTCCTGGCGGCGCGGGCCTCCACCACCAGGGGCACGGTGAGGGACACCGCTGGTTCAGCAGCCCGCTCCATCACTTGCTTTGCGACGGCGATCAGCGCCTCGGCCTCCGCCTCAGGGGCCTCAAACACCAGTTCATCGTGAACCTGAAGCAGCATCCGGGCCGAGAGCCTGGCCTGAGCTAAGGCCGCCGGCATACGAATCATTGCGCGGCGAATGACGTCGGCCGCCGCCCCCTGGATCGGGGCGTTGATGGCCGCCCGGTCGCCAAAGGCCCGCTCGGCTTGGGACTTGGAAAACACCGCCGGGATATTGACCTTGCGCCCGAAAATGGTGGTGACGAAGCCCTGGGCCCGGGCAGCCTGTTTGGTGGCCTCCATATAGGCGCGGATGCCGGGGAAGCGCTCGAAATAGGTCTTGATATAGGCCCCGGCCTCGTCCTGCGGGATGGAGAGCTGGTTGGCCAGGCCAAAGGCCGAGATACCATAGACGATGCCGAAATTGATCGCCTTGGCGCGGCGCCGTGTCTCGGCAGACATGCCTTCGATGGGCACACCGAACATCTCCGAGGCGGTGGCCGCGTGAATGTCCAGGCCCTCCAGGAAGGCCTTCTTCAGCTGCGGGATATCCCCCACATGGGCCAGCAGCCGCAGCTCGATCTGGCTGTAGTCGGCGCTGATCAGGACGTGGCCGGGCTCGGCGACAAAGGCCTTGCGGATCTTGCGACCCTCCTCGGTCCGCACCGGGATGTTCTGCAGGTTGGGATCAGAGGAGGACAGCCGTCCTGTGGTGGTGGAGGCCAGGGCATAGGAGGTGTGAACCCGGTGGGTGCGCGGTGAAATGGCCGCGGCCAGGGCATCGGTGTAGGTGCCCTTCAGCTTGGAAAGTTGCCGCCAGTCCAGCAACACCCGGGGCAGTTCGGCCCCCTGGGCGGCCAGCTCCTCCAGCACGGAGGCATCGGTCCCCTGGGCCCCGGTGGCGGTGGTTCGCTTGGAGGTCAGGCCCATCTCCTGATAGAGCACCTCGCCGATCTGCTTGGGGCTGCCCAGGTTGAAGGGGCGGCCGGCCAGGGTGTGGGCCTCGGCTTCAAGCTCGGTCATCCGCATGGAAAAATCATGGCTCAGCCGGGCCAGTTGGTCGGGATCGACCCGGATGCCTTCGCACTCCATCTGGGCTAGGACCGGGGGCAGGGGACGTTCCAGGGTCTCATAGACACTGAGCAACCCCGCCGCCGCCAGACGCGGCCGCAGGACGTTATAGAGCCTCAGGGTCACATCGGCGTCTTCGGCCGCATAGGTGGTGGCGGGCTCCAGAGGCACGTGCTTGAAGCTTTTCTGGGCCTTGCCGGTCCCGGCCACCTGCTTGAAGGAAATGGGCTCATGGCCCAGCCAGAGTTTGGACAGTTCGTCCATGCCGTGATTGTGCAAGCCCGCCTCCAGCACATAGCTGATCAGCATGGTGTCTTCGATGGGGGCGACCTGGATTCCCTGTCGCGACAGCACCGCCAGGTCGTACTTGGCGTTCTGAGCTACCTTCAGGACCGCCGGGTCCTCCAACAGGGGTTTCAGCCGGGCCATGACCATATCGTGGGGGATCTGGGTCAGGTCAGCCGGCGCATCAAAGGCCAGCCCCCCCTCCGGCTCGTGGCCAACAGGAATATAGCAGGCCACCCCAGGTGCCGTGGCCAGGGACACGCCACACAGGGCCGAATTGGCCGAGGACAGTGAGTCAGTCTCGGTGTCGAAGGCGATCACTCCAGCGGCGCGCGCCTTGGCGATCCAGGCGTCCAGGGTCTCCAGGTCGCGCACGCAGACATAGGCGCTGGTGTCGATGGGGCCACTGGCGACGGCTTCCGGACGTGGGGTGCTGGGGGCCGCTGCGGCCGCAGACCCCCCGCCGCCGCTCACCCGGCGACCGAGGGTGCGAAGTTCCATCTGCTCCAAAAAGGCCGACAACACCGCCGGGTCAGGGTCGGCCACCACCAGGTCCTCGAGGGGTGAGGGC
>JANPAO010000528.1:0-12176 GCA_031429955.1 Phenylobacterium sp.
GGTCAGCCCGCCGCCCTGCCGATTGATCATCACCACATCGCCACCATGCCCGCGTGCCACCGAGCGAACCACTGCGAGACCCAGGCCGATGCCCCCCGTCTGCCGACTGCGGGAGGGTTCACGACGATAGAAGGGCTCAAACACCCGCTCCACGTCCTCCGGTGGAATGCCGGGACCGTCGTCCTCGATCTCAACATAGGCGTTGGCCGCGTCCTGATAGACCCGAGCCCGGGCGCGATCGCCGAACTTCACCGCGTTCTCCAGCAGGTTGGTGAGCAGCCGTCGCAGAGCGACGGGATCGCCCTCCAGCACCACCTTGTCACCCCGATCCACCTGGATATCGAAGCCGGTCTCGGCCATCTCGTCGCAGACACTCTCCAGCAGGGAGGAGAGTTCCAAGGGTGTGCGGTCGGCGGGATGGCTGGAGTCGCGGACGAAGGTGAGGGCCGCTGCGATCATCTCCTCCATCTGGTCGATGTCGGCCGCCATCTTGGCTCGGACATCTTCCGGCACGCCCTCGATGCGGAATCGGAGGCGGGTGAGGGGGGTGCGCAGGTCGTGGGCGATGGCACCGACCATGGCGGTGCGATCCTCGACATAGCGCCGCAGACGGTCCTGCATGTCGTTGAAGGCGCGGACCGCCACATTGATCTCGGTGGTGCCCTTGAGCGAGACCGGTAGCCGTGCCCCGCGCGGATCTCGCCCCAGTTGCTCGGCGGCCTCGGCAAACAGCCGGAAGGGGTGCGCCAGCCTGCGGGCGAAGACATAGGCCACGGGCGCTAGGACCAGGGCCGAGAGCAGCAGCCACAGCAGAAGGCGTCTCTGCCAAGGATCCAGGCCCAGACGCCGCATCGGTCGCACCACGTCCCATCGACCATCGGCCCGCTGCACCGCGACTTCGAAGGGGGCGATCAGGATCAAGGCCTCGGGATCTCCACCCTCTCGGGAGATCTGGCTACGGGCGATTTCGGAAGCCCGCCGTTCTGAGTTGAGTGATCGCGAATAGGCCAAGGCCCTGACGCGATCAGGGTCGAGGTGAAGCTGGCTTACCAACTCCTGGCGCACCTTTGGCAGGTCCCGCGCGTCGGGCCCGGAATTCGGCGGTTTATCTGCGGTCTTGAGCGCCAGGGGCCGACGTTCGCTGTGCGGCAGGCTGTGCCCATGGAGGGTCCCGATCACCTCGCTCAGTCGGTAGAAGTCAGGCGTCGGCGAGGGCAGGATGAAAATCATCGCCAGGATGATGGTTTGGGACGCGAAGACGCTGATCCCGATCAGGGTCAACAGTCGGCCAAACAGCGAGGCGGTCGGTCGGCGCGACCGCGTCAGGATCATACCCGCCGGACCTTGGCCGTGAACATGTAGCCCTCATTGCGGATCGTGCGGATCAACTCCTGCTCGCCATCACCATCGTCGAGCTTGCGGCGCAGGCGACTGATCTGGACGTCGATGGCCCGGTCGAAGGCGTCGGACTCACGACCCCTGGCGAAGTCCAGCAGTTGATCTCGGGTCATGACCCGTTGGGGGCGCTCGACAAAAGCCCGCAGGAGAGAGAATTCGCCTGATGACAGGTTCACCACCACGCCATGGCGCGAGCGGAGTTCCCGCCGCACCAGGTCCAGCCGCCAGCCGGCGAATTCGCAACTGGCCCCATTGGGGTCGGCCTGACCCCTCTGTTCAGCCCGACGCAACACGGCCCTTACGCGGGCCAACAGTTCGCGGGGATTGCAGGGTTTGGCCAGATAGTCGTCAGCCCCGAGCTCCAGGCCGACGATGCGGTCGGTGTCTTCGCCCATGGCCGAGAGCATGATGATCGGCGGGCCCTTGCCGCTCAGTCGCCTGGCGATGGACAGGCCGTCCTCGCCTGGCAGCATGACGTCCAGCACGATCAGGTCGACAGGGCCTCGCTCCAGGGCCAGCGCCATTTCGCGACCGTCGGTGGCGGTTTCCACTTGATAGCCGTGCCGACCTAGAAACTCCGACACGACATCGAGGATCCCGCGATCATCGTCGACCATCAGGATACGGGCGGTCGCGGCGACCTGTTCGGAGTTGGCGTCCATGGGTCAGATCATCGTCCCCGCCGATGACAGGCAGATTTCAAGGCTGAAACCCTGGAGCGTCCGCCAGAACATCGTCGGCCACAAAGGGGTTGGTGGCCCGCTCGGTGCCGAACCGCGACATCGGCCCATGTCCTGAGACAAAGGCCACATCGTCACCCAGGGGCCAGAGCTTTCCGGTGATCGAACCGATGAGCTGCTGGTAGTTGCCGCGCGGAAAGTCGCTGCGGCCGATGGAGCCCTTGAAGAGGACATCACCCACCTGGGCAAACCGCGCCTCGCGGTGGAAGAACACCACATGGCCCGGGGTGTGGCCGGGGCAGTGATAGACCTCAAACTGGGTCTCGCCGAGGGTGACGATGTCTCCGTCCTCCAGCCATCGGTCGGGGGTGAAGACCTTGGCCTCAGGCAGGCCCCACTTGGTCCCGCTGGTCTCCATCTGATCGATCCAAAAGGCGTCGTCGCGATGGGGCCCTTCGATGGGACAGCCAGTCAGGGCCTTGAGCGCGGCCGTGCCCCCGGCATGATCCAGGTGGCCGTGGGTGATCCAGATCTTCTCCAGCGTCAGGTCGTGGGCCTCGAGGGCGGCCATCAACCGGGGGATCTCGCCGCCTGGATCAATGATCGCGGCCCTCTTGGTCTTCACGCACCAGACGATGGTGCAGTTCTGGGCCAGGGGCGTGACCGGGGCGATGATCGCGCGGATGGGGGAGGGGGTCTCGGACATGGGACTAGCATTGACCCATGCGGGCCATAAGAAAAGACCCGGGATGCGATCCCGGGTCTGTCCTCAGGCTAGGTTTAGTGCGATCCCGGCGGTGGCGCGCCGGGCATCGGGGGCACCGATCCTGGCGGTGCTTCGGGCGAGAGCTCCGGCACCTCGACAATGCCTCGGGCCATGTTGCTGTTGCGGAAGCCGTACAGGAAGTAGACCATCAGGCCGATGGCCGCCCAGCAGATGAACAGGAGCTGGGTTTCCTTCGACAGGCTGAAGAACAGATAGATACAGCCCGCCGCCGCCAGCGGTGCCACGATCATCACCGCAGGGGTGCGGAACGGGCGCTTGCGGTCCGGATCGGTCTTGCGCAGCACCATCACGGCGATGGCCACCATGGCAAAGGCAAACAGGGTTCCAGAATTCGATATGTCAGCCAACACCCCCACCGGGAAGAAGGCGGCAAAGGCTGAAACAAAGACCCCGGTGATGATGGTGATCACGTGAGGGGTGTGAAACTTCGGGTGAACCTTGGACAGCCCCTCGGGAAGCAGGCCATCGCGGCTCATGACGAAGAAGATCCGGGTCTGACCAAACATCATCATCAGGATCACTGAGGGTAGGGCCAGACCGGCAGCTAGACCCAGGAGATTGCCGATCTGCGGCCAGCCGATTTCCCGCAGCGTCCAGGCCAGGGCTTCCTTCGAGCAGACCACATGGTCGGCAGCGAGGGCAGCGCAGGCCGCAGTCATTTCCGGGCTGCCGGGACGCAGGCCGTTACCAGCGGCGTCCATGACCGGTTGAGCCCCCACCGTCCCGATGACGCCAGAGGCCACCAGGATGTAGAAGATCGTGCAGACCCCCAGGGACCCGATGAGGCCGATGGGCATGTTCCTCTGGGGATTCTTGGTTTCCTCAGCGGCGGTCGAGACCGCGTCAAACCCGACATAGGCAAAGAAGATTGACGCCGCCGCCGCCGAGATCCCGGCCATGCCGAGTGGGGCGAAGGGCTGGAAGTTTTCCATCTTCATCACCGGCAGGGCCAGCACGCAGAACAGGGCCAGGGCCGCCACCTTAATGGCCACCAGGATGGCGTTGACCGCAGCCGACTCCCGCGTGCCGATCACCAGCAACCAGGTCACCAGCAGGGCGATACCCGCCGCCGGCAGGTTGACGATGCCACCATCCATGGGTCCCAGAACCAGGGCGTTGGGGATGTCGATACTAAAGGCGTTCTCAATCAGGCCGATCACATAGCCCGACCAACCCACCGAAACCGCACCGGCGGCCACAGCGTACTCCAGGATGAGGGCCCACCCCACCATCCAGGCCACCATCTCACCCATCACCGCATAGCTGTAGGTGTAGGCCGAGCCGGACACCGGCACCATGGCGGACATTTCCGCATAGCAGAGAGCGGCCACGGCGCAGACAAAGCCCGCGATGATGAAGGCTGCGATCATGCCGGGCCCGGCCTTCTGGGCAGCCTCGGCGGTGAGGACAAAGATCCCGGTGCCGATGATCGCGCCGATGCCCAGCATGGTCAGCTGGAACGCCCCCAGGGATCGGTGCAGTGATTTCTTCTCAGCGGTCGCTAGGATCGCGTCGAGCGGCTTTACACGCCACATGTTCCCTCCCAGACACGGCAGATGGCCCGCCGCATGATTTGCTCTGGCGCGACCGTGCGATCTTGGCGGGGAGCGGTCAAGCGGCAAGGCTTGGCGATGGACGCGCACAGGGATAGACCCCGCCCATGCTGCCGGTTGAGGACATTCTGCCTGCGCTCCAGGCAGCCCTGGTTGAAAACACCGCCGCGGTCCTTGTTGCCCCGCCCGGCGCGGGCAAGACAACCCTGGTGCCGCTGCGATTGCTGGAGGCCGACTGGCTCGCTGGCACCAAGATCATCATGCTCGAGCCGCGGCGTTTGGCAGCCCGCGCGGCGGCCGAACGCATGGCCAAGACCCTTGGCGAACCGGTCGGCCAGACCGTCGGCTATCGGGTGCGCCTGCAGTCCCGGGTCTCGGCCCGAACCCGCATCGAGGTGGTGACCGAGGGGGTTTTCAGCCGCATGATTCTATCCGACCCGACCCTGGAGGGTGTGGGCCTGGTGATCTTTGATGAGTTCCATGAGCGTAGCCTGGATGCTGACCTTGGCCTGGCCCTGGCCCGTGATGCCCAGGCTGTGTTGCGGGAGGATCTGCGGCTGCTGGTGATGTCGGCGACCCTCGACGGCGCGGCTATCGCCCGCTTGCTGGACGCGCCGGTCATCGAGAGCCTGGGACGGGCCTTTGACGTCACCACCCGCTATCTCGGGCGCGACGACCGGCTGCGTCTGGAGGACCGCGTAGTCCGGGCGGTCGAGCGGGCCTTGGTCGAGGAAACCGGCAGCATCCTGGTGTTTCTGCCGGGGCAGGGCGAAATCGCGCGCACCGCCGAACTTCTGGCAGGCCGCGTTGCCGGACCCGACATCCTGATCGCTCCGCTCTATGGCGCGCTGGACCCTAGCGAGCAGGATCGCGCCATCTCGCCGGCCCCGCCCGGCGTTCGCAAGGTTGTCCTGGCCACTTCTATCGCCGAGACCAGCCTGACCATCGAGGGGGTTCGGGTGGTGATCGATTCGGGCGTCGCGCGGGTCCCACGATTTGACCCGGCCAGCGGCCTGACCCGTCTCGCGACAGTTCGGGTCAGCCGGGCAGCGGCTGATCAGCGGCGAGGCCGGGCAGGACGGACCCAGCCTGGGGTGGCCTATCGCCTCTGGGACGAAAGCGAGACCCGGGCACTGCCAGCCTTTGCGGATCCCGAGATCCTGGACGCCGACCTCTCGGGCCTGGCCTTGGATCTCGCACGCTGGGGCGCGAAGGATGGGGAGGCCCTGGCCTTCCTGGACCCGCCGCCGGCCGCGGCCTTTGCAGAGGCTCGTGCTTTGCTCCTGCGGCTAGAGGCTCTGACGGAGGCGGGCGTCCTGACCCCGCACGGTGAAGCGCTGAGCGAGATGCCGCTGCCACCACGCCTGGCCCATATGGTCCTGAAGGCCGCCGAGACGGGCCAGGCCGTCCGCGCCGCTCGCATTGCCGCTCTGGTGACCGAGCGCAACCTGGGGGGCCGGGATGCCGATCTGCGCCACCGGTTGGAGGGCCTCGAGCGAGATCGGTCCCCCCGCGCCAGGGACGCCAAGGTCCTGGCTGACCGCTGGGCTGGATTGGCCGGCCGGGCCGGGAAGGGGCAGGCCGTGGACGACGGGATGCTGCTGGCCTTCGCCTTTCCCGAGCGGATCGCCAAGGCGCGTGGCCCGCTGGGAGAATTCCAGTTGGTGAGCGGGCGTGGTGCCTTCCTGGAACCGACCGACGCCCTGGTCCGCGAGAAATGGTTGGCGGTGGCCGAGATGGGCGGCGGCGATCGCCGTGATCGCATCCTACTGGCCGCGCCTCTGGATGGGAGTCGGCTTGCAGAGGTGTTTGCCCACCAGATCGTGGTGGAAAGCCGCCTGGAGGAGAGCGGCGGTGGCCGACTGCGGGCCAAACAGATCACTCGCCTGGGCCGTCTGACTTTGCGCGAGCAGATCGACGAGAACCCGGATCCAAAGCTGATCGCTGCGGCCCTGGCAGACCGCGTGCGCACCGAAGGCTTGGGTGGGCTGGCCTGGGGCCCCGCTACCCAGGGCCTACGGGCCAGGATCGCCTTTCTGCGCGACCTCGGCGGCGAATGGCCAGATCTCTCCGAGACCGCCTTGCTGGAGAGCCTGCACCTCTGGTTGGTCCCGCTGCTGCCAGGCGCGAGATCCCTGGCTAGTCTCAAGCCTGAGGCCCTGGAGGGCGGGGTCCGGTCCCTGATCCCCTGGGACCAGCAGCGCCGCCTGGAGGCTGCTGCGCCCCTGCGGTGGACCGCGCCGACCGGCAACGCCTTCACCATCGACTATGCGGCGGAGGGTGGCCCGCGGGTGGACGTTCGCGTGCAGGAGGTGTTCGGGCTCAAGGTCCATCCCACCATCGCCGGCGGAGTTCCGCTGACCCTGTCCCTGCTGTCGCCAGGCCATCGCCCGGTTCAGACCACCAAGGACCTGCCGGGGTTCTGGGCGGGCTCCTGGAAGGATGTTCGCTCCGAGATGCGCGGCCGCTACCCCAAGCACGTCTGGCCTGAGGACCCGGCCAAAACCGCTCCCACGGCGCGGGCAAAGCCTCGGGGGACCTAGTGGATAGAATCTGACGCTTGGCACCCACGCGGCCATGGAACAGCGGGACCGAGGATTGCGATCGCCGCATCGTCATGAGCGGACATTCCCAACGGGTGAGATGGGGGGTTAGCGGACGCCGGAGGCCGTGTTCCCGACTATCGAATTCCGCTCGACCAGATCGGACCAGAAACGGATGTGCCTGATGTGCTCTGGCAGCGGGCGCCGCAGATCGACGAACTCGCGCTCGAAGTAGTCCGCCAAGTCGCCACCATAGTAGATCACATCGGACTGATAGACCGAGAACACCGGGTTCCCGGCTTCGTGCGGCTCCGCTGGCAGGTAGCGATGCGAAACGAGCGGAATTAGCTTGGGCGCGCCTCTGACAACCTTCGCAACCACCTCTGATCGTGCTTCTGCAGTTCCGGGCCTATCACCCCACTCCGGCCACCACAGGGCGTTGTTCTCCACGTCGAACAGGAGGCCTTCCAAGGGCCACCTCAGCATCTCGCGGATTTCCTTGTCATCCGAACGCCAGTCGTAGGCGAGCACGGGCCGATGATCCCGAAGGATTGCGACCAGATCAGGGGGAAACACGAGGCCGTACTTCGCCTGCGCCACGTCAAGTTCGGACTGAGTATAACCCTCCGCCCACAGGCGGCCTTCCGCGAGACGCTTCCGATGAAACTCGCTGATGATCGGTTCGCCCAAGGTGACAGTCACCCCTGCGCCTGCCGCCGCGTTCTTGTCGCTTTGACCCATGGCAGCGGCTCCCGAGCCGGTGGTGAGCACGGCACCAAGGCCGAAGGTGAAGGTTCGCCGTCCCGCCCGCATGTTCGCATCTTGCCGGTCGGGGATCGCAGAGGCAATCGTTCCGTCTGTTGCAGGGGAAGGTCCGCTATGGGTCCAGGCTGTGTAAAAACGCGCTGCGACCAAAATCTCGCGCAACATCCTACCGCACAAAGGGAGTTGGGCGACTTCATCTTGCGTGGCCTAGCCCTTGAAGCATCTCTATAGGTAAATTCTTGCTCGGAAAAATGCGCCGGCTGCGTTTTTACACAGCCTCGGTCGATTCTCCCTGTTGGGGTCGGGGCGTGAAGCGGACGTTCGATCGATAGCCAGGCCGCAGGACCGCCGGGACTCAAGCGTTAGATTTTTACCACTAGCGGCCTATGCCCCCGCCGTGGCCGCATAGATCATGACCCCCGTGGCGACGGACAGGTTCAGGCTGTCGGCGCGTCCACGCATGGGAATCTTGACGTTGATGTCGCAGAGGGCGGCCATTTCCGGTGTCAGGCCCTGTTGCTCATTGCCCATGAACACCAGGGTGGGTTTGGCATAGGTGGCCTGGTGGTGGGCGACTGTGGCGGTCAGCAGGGTGCCGACCACCGAACCGGGCCAGGTCGCGCGCCAGGCCGCAAACCCGGACTCACTGATGCGCACAATCGGCACGGCGAAGATGGAGCCCATGGTGGCCCGCACCGCCTCGACAGAGAAGGGATCGCAGCACTCCCCTACCAGGATCACCGCCCCACATCCGGCGGCGTCGGCGGTGCGGACGATGGTTCCCAGATTGCCGGGGTCACGCACGCGATGCAGGGCCACGAAGCAGGGGGCCGACTGCGGGTCCAGGGCCTCGAGTGGGGCGTAGACTTGCTGGAACACCCCCACCACGGCCTGGGGGTTGTCTCGACGGGACACCTTGGCGAGGATTTCGGGCGTGACCTCAATCACCTCACCGCCCGCCGCCTTGGTGGTGCTCATGGCCCGGTGGAGCAGCGGATGACCGCCCGCCTCGGCACCGTACATCAGGATGGTGGGAGCGTGCCCGGTCTCCACCGCCTCGGTGACGATCTTCAGGCCCTCGGCGACGAACTGGCTGGTGGCGTCGCGCGCCTTGCGCAGGTGCAGGGCCCGAACCGCCTTCACCGTCGGGTTGGTCAGTGAGGTGACGGTCCGGTCGCTCACCGGGTCCATCGGGCATAGAAGGACATCCCGATCTGGCGGGTGCCATCGTCCTGCACCAGGGCCAACTCGCCCCACTCGATGCGGCCGCCGCGATCGGCCATGCGGTCGGCCAGCAGGCCAGCCAGGGCGGCCCCGGAGATGCGCTCAGCATAGGCGTTCAATAGCAGGAATTCGGCATCGCCAGAGAGAAGTTCAGCGCAGAGCTTTGAAAGTTCTGGCAGATTTTCAAACAACTTCCAGACCTCGCCGTCCGGCCCGCGACCGTACTTGGGCGGATCGAGAATGATCCCCTCATACCTGGAGCCGCGCCGGACTTCCCGCTGCACATAGCGCCGGGCGTCATCGCAGATCCAGCGGATCGGCTTGTCCCCCAGGCCCGAGGCTTCGGTATTCTCCCGAGCCCAGCCAATGGCCTTCTTGGAGGCGTCGACATGGGTGACGGCGGCCCCGGCGGCGGCGCAGACCAGACTGGCGACCCCGGTATAGCCAAACAGGTTCAGCACCCTGGGCTGTCCCGGCGCCGCCCTCAGCTTCTCGTCAAGCCAGGCCCAATTGGCCGCCTGCTCGGGAAAGAAGGCCAGGTGGCGAAAGGCGGTGAAGCGGGCCTTGAAGCTGACGTCCTGCCAGGCGAGGGGCCAGGTATCCTTTGGCTGTTCCCGAAACCGCCAGCGGCCTGCGTCTTCCTCATCGGTGGGATCAAACACCGCATCGGCCGCGGCCCAGGCCTCCGGGCTTAGGCTTGGCGACCACAGGCATTGGGGTTCCGGGCGGACCACCGAATAGCGACCGTAGCGCTCCAACTTCCGCCCATCGCCTGAATCCAACAGGGCGTAGTCGGCCCAGCCGGTGGTGCGCATGATGCCAGGGGCGTCGGCGATGGTGGGGGCCGTCTTGCTCATCCCCTGGCCTTACCCGGTCCGGCGCCGGGACGTCCAGTCAACCGGCGGACGCGCCGCTTGGCATAGGTTGCCAGACTGTCGGATTGTTTCAGCTCTGACTTGCGCGGGGGGAGCTTTTGGTTTCCGCTGCAAGCTGTTCGGTTGACGGAAGGATTCCCGTGACGACAGCAGTGACCACACGGCGTTCGGCACGCAAGCCAAAGGGCGACGGACACCTGCGTCGTGAAGAGATCCTGGCGGCCGCCGAGCGCATCTTCGTGGCCGAAGGCTATGAGGGTGCCACCATCCGCAAGATCGCTGACGAGGTGGGGGTCTCGTCCACCGCCCTCTATATGCACTTCCCCGACAAGGGCGGTATCCTGCTGGAAATCTGTGAGCGAACGATCATTCAGTTGCTGGAGCGCAACGCCGCCATTGCGGCCTTGCCCCTGGATGCCGTCACCCGGGTTAAGCGGATGTTGGATTCCTATATGCGCTGGGGATTTGAGCACCCGAACGCCTATCTGCTTGTGTTCGCCGGGGTTCATCCCGTATCGCCCATCTGGCATGACGGCACGGCGGACATGAGCGCACGATGCTACGAAATCTTCAGCAGCGCCGTGCGCGAGATCGCTGCGGCGGGGCGCCTGCGGGCGGGCACGGCCGACAGCGCGGCCCAGGCCCTGTGGGCCGCCTGCCATGGCGTGGTGGCCCTGCTCACCAGTCGCCCCAACTTTGCCTGGGCCCCGACCGAAGACCTGATCGAGGTCACTCTGGAGGGCCTGATGAACGGGCTGGTGGTGGACTGATCTTCGGACTGTTGGCGGCTCTGGCCATCGTGGGGTCTGCCCAGGCTTCGCCCCGCGTCCTCTCCCTCGACCAGTGTGCGGACCAGTATGTCCTGGCCCTCAGCCCTCGCAGCGCCATTGTCGGCCTCTCGACCCGGGCCGACGATCCGGACTCCCGCCTGCGGGTCCTGGCGATCGGGCTGCCGCTGCGGCGCACCACCCTGGAGTCGGCCCTGGCGTCGCGGCCGCAGGTGGTGGTGCGCTACTGGGGCGGCGATCCTCGCCTGGTGGCGGCCCTGCAGCGGCGAGGCGCCGAGGTCGTGACCCTTGGGGATGCCACTGACTTCGAGGGTGTGCGCACCAATGTCCGGCGGGTGGCGCGCGCCCTAGAGAATCCCGCCCAGGGGGAGGTGATCGTCTCGGCGATGGACCGAAGGCTTGCGCGATCTTTGGGGGCCTGGCGCGGGGCGAGCGCCCTCTATCTGACGCCGGGCGGGTTTACAGGCGGGCAGGGCACAATGGTCCATCAGATCCTGACGTCGGCGGGCTTTACACCGCCTCCGCTCGGGCCTGGCTATCAGCCGGTGTCCCTCGAGAGCCTTGCCCTGCATCCGCCGCGCGCCCTGGTGCTCGGCTTCTTCGAGGACTTTATGATGGCCAACAACCATTGGGGCATGGGTCGCCACCCGGTGGTGCAGCGACTGGCTGCCGAGCGGACCGTCGCCCGGCTGCCCGGTGCCTTGCTGGGTTGCCCGGAGCCGGGCGCTGCCGAAGCGGTGGAACGCCTGGCGCTGCGAGCGCCGCGATGAGGCCCGTCACGCTAAATCTTGGCCTGGGTCTTATCCTGGCGGGGCTGCTGATCATTGGCCTGGTCCTGGGGGAAACCGCCCTGAGCGTGGCGGCACTGGCGGAGGCCTTCCGTCACCCAGGCTCCGCGCCTGGCGAGATTCTCTGGGTCATTCGTGCGCCCAGGTCTGTGGCTGCCGCCGTGGTCGGGGCGGCGCTGGGCCTGGCAGGCGCGGTCATGCAAGGCCTGCTGCGCAATCCCTTGGCTGATCCCGGCGTGCTCGGCGTGTCAGCGGGCGCCGGTCTTGGTGCCGCCCTGGCGATCACGCTGGGCCTGGCCGCAATACCCGGCGGGACCGAGATGGCGGCCCTTGTGGCGGCGCTATCGACCGGACTGTTGCTTACCGGTCTGGCCGCGCGGTTCGGTGAACCCGAGACCCTGATCCTATTTGGCGTGGCCCTCTCGGCCTTTGCCGGCGCTCTAACATCCCTGATCTTTAATCTGTCGCCCTCGCCGGTGACGACGGCTGAAATCCTGTCCTGGCTCATGGGGTCGGTGGCCAATCGGGGTTGGAGCGATATTGGGGACGAGCTCGCGCCCATGGCGCTGGGGGTCGGGCTCTGTGTCTATGCGGCCCGAGGCCTGCTCATGCTGACCCTGGGTGAGGAAACCGCCGCCCTGTCAGGTCTGCCCATGGGTCGTCTGCGGGCGGCGGCCGTTGCCGGAGCCTCAATCTTGACCGGTGCCTCTGTGGCCATGGCCGGGATCATTGGCTTTGTCGGCCTTGCCGCCCCCCACCTGGTTCGAGGTGCGGC
>JANPAO010000529.1:0-2200 GCA_031429955.1 Phenylobacterium sp.
CATCGGTGTCACAGGCCCGGCCTCCGACAGCCGAGGCGTCGAGAAGTTCTTCGATGGCAAGACCTTCGATCCGGCCAACCCCAGCGCCTATCTGGCCTCCCAGCCCATCAAGCGTCTCGTCTGAGCGGAGCGTCATCATGAGCCTGCCTGCCGCACACCTGGAACCCGCCCAGCCCGTCGAGCCGCCTGACGACGCCGCAGCGGTCTTGCTGCCCCTGCCCGCCAAACCTAGTCAGGGCGTTGCCACGGCACTTCGCCTGGCGGGCCATGCTGCGGCCGTGACGATCCCACCGCTGGCCATGTTGGCCCTCTTCCTGGGCCTCTGGCAGTTACTTGACGACGGGAAGGGGACGGGCCTGCCTTCGCCCCTCACCATCTGGCGGGAGTCCAAGGACCTGATCCTGGATCCGTTCTTTGACCGGGGCGGCACTGACAAGGGCTTGTTCTGGCACGTGATGACCAGCCTGAGCCGGGTGGGCCTTGGCTTCTCACTGGCCGGCATCGTCGGCGTGGGTCTTGGTGTCCTCATTGGTGCCAGCAAGTGGGCCCATCGCGGCCTGGACCCAATCTTTCAGGTGCTGCGGACGGTGCCGCCGCTGGCCTGGCTGCCAATCTCGCTGGCGGCCTTTCATCAGGCCCAGCCCTCAGCCCTGTTCGTGATCTTCATCACCTCGATCTGGCCGGTGATCATCAACACCGCCGTTGGCGTTCGCAACATTCCCGACGACTACACAAATGTCAGCCGTGTGCTGCGCCTGTCGCCCCTTGAGCACTTCTGGAAGGTGCTGCTGCCGGCCACGACCCCGTACATCTTCACCGGCCTGCGGATCGGCATCGGCATGAGCTGGCTGGCAATCGTGGCGTCGGAAATGCTGCTGGGCGGCGTCGGCGTCGGCTTCTTTATCTGGGACCAATACAACGCCTCCCGCATCTCCGACATCGTCGTGGCGTTGGTTTGGGTGGGTCTCGTCGGCTTTGTGCTGGACCGCGCCGTCGCCCTTCTGGGCCGGATCGTCTCGCGCGGCACAGCACTCGGTTAAGGAGAAGTCAGATGGCCAAAGCCTTTCTGTCCATCGAGCATGTGGGCGTCACCTTCACCCGCGGTGCCAACTCATCTGAGGTGCTTCGCGACATCAATCTCCAGGTCGACGAGGGCGAGTTCGTCTCGATCATCGGCCACTCAGGCTGTGGCAAGTCCACCCTGCTGAACGTCGTTGCAGGCCTGGTCCCCATGACCACGGGCGCGGTCATCGTCGACAAGTCAGCGGTCGAGGCCCCGGGGCCAGATCGTGCTGTCGTCTTTCAGAACCACTCCCTGCTGCCCTGGCTGTCGGTCTTCGAGAACGTCGCGCTCGCCGTCGATAAGGTGTTTGCCGGCAAGAAGAGCCGGGCCGAGCGTCGCGAGTGGGTGATGCACAACCTGGCCCTTGTGCAGATGACCCATGCCGCCACCAAACGGCCCAATGAGATCTCCGGCGGCATGAAGCAGCGGGTGGGGATCGCGCGCGGGCTGGCCATGGAGCCGAAGGTGCTGCTGCTGGACGAACCCTTCGGGGCGCTGGACGCCCTGACCCGCGCCCACCTGCAGGACAGCGTGATGGAGATCCACGCCAAGCTACGGAACACCGTGCTGATGATTACCCATGACGTGGACGAGGCGGCCCTGCTGTCTGATCGGGTGGTGATGATGTCCAATGGACCCGCCGCTGGCGTTGGGGAGGTCCTGACCGTCAAGCTGGCGCGCCCCCGCCGACGGCTGGAACTGACCACTGACACTGAGTATCTGCGCGCCCGCGCCGCGATCCTGGAGTTTCTCTACGCCCGTCGCGCGCCCAGCCGTGAAGCTGCCTGATGGCTCGCGAACGCCTCGTCGTCATCGGCAATGGCATGGCCGGGTGCCGCGCCGTGGAAGAGGTGCTGGCCCGCGATCCTGATCGCTACCAGATCACGGTCTTTGGGGCCGAACCCAGGGTCAATTATGACCGGATCATGCTGTCCCCGGTTCTGGCCGGCGAGAAGACCTTCGCCGACATCGTGATCAATGACGCGGCCTGGTACGCCGGACACGGCATTGTGCTGCACACCGGGGTCAAGGTTGAAACGGTGGACCGGCAGGCCAAGGTCGTGCGCGCCGCGGGCGGCGTGGCGGCGCCCTACGACCGACTTATCCTGGCGGTCGGCTCCGACCCGATCCGCCTTC
>JANPAO010000530.1:0-2061 GCA_031429955.1 Phenylobacterium sp.
CTTGTCGGCCGAGCCGTCAACGCCGGCCTTGGAGACCAGGAAGCCTGCGGCAATGGAGATGATCAGGGCAGGGATCTGGCTCACCAGACCATCGCCGATGGTCATGATCGTATAGGTGGCCGCCGCCTGGCCGATAGGCACCTTGTGCTGGATCACCCCGATCAGGATGCCACCGATGATATTGATGGCGACGATGATCAGGCCCGCAATGGCGTCGCCCCGTACAAACTTCGAGGCCCCGTCCATGGCCCCGAAGAAGGTGGACTCCTGCTCCAGTTCCTTGCGGCGTGTCTTGGCGACATCCTCGTCGATCAGGCCCGCCGAGAGATCAGCGTCGATGGCCATCTGCTTGCCCGGCATGGAGTCCAGGGTGAAGCGGGCGGCCACCTCGGCGATACGCCCGGAGCCCTTGGTGATGACCACGAAGTTCACGATCACCAGGATGGCAAAGACGATCAGGCCGATGGCAAAACTGCCCCCGGTCATCAAGTTGCCGAAGGCTTCGATGACCTTGCCCGCGCCGTGGGCACCCTCGTGGCCATGCCCGAGGATCAGGCGAGTCGAGGCGATGTTGAGGGCCAGCCGGTATAGCGTTGTCACCAGCAGGACAGTGGGAAAGGCCGTGAACTCCAGCGGCCGACTGATCAGCAGCGAGGTCATCAGGATCAGCACAGCACTGGTGATCGACAGCGCCAGCAGGGCGTCCAGCAGGAAGGCCGGGATCGGCAGGATCAACAGGACGATGACCCCGATGACCCCCATCGCCAGCGCAACTTCCCCGCGTGCAATCCAACTCCACAACTCTCCAGGAGAGGGGCGGTTGGTGCCGTATCCTGCGGGGACGTCAGCCATCAGACTTGTCCATCGTCATAGCTCCGCGAGAGGCGCGAGCTAGGCAGCATGGGCACCCAGGCTCTGGGGCGCGGGGACCGATACGCCGGCCTCGCTATACTCCTTGAGCTTGTTGCGAAGGGTGCGGATCGAGATGCCCAGGATGTTGGCCGCATGGGTACGGTTGCCCAGGCAGTGTTCCAGGGTGTCGATGATCAACTGCTGCTCCATCGTGGCCACGGTCTGGCCCACAAAGGCCCGGGTCGCAGACTCAGCCGCCGTCGCCGCAGCATAGGCCGCCCGCGAACCAGGATCGCCGGCAGCCAGCGGCTGGCCGTCCGGAAGCCGAATGGCGGCCTCATCGATCTCCGGTCCAATGGCCAGCAGAACCGCGCGGTGCATGGCGTTTTCCAGCTCCCGCACATTGCCCGGCCAGCGATGCCCCGCCAGCCGCCGCTTGGCCTCGCTCGACAGAGGGCGTTCGGCCACGCCATTGGCGGCGGCATATTTCTTGACGAAGAATTCCGCCAGGGCGACCACGTCGCCGGGACGCTCCCGCAGAGCTGGAAGCCTCAGATTCACGACGTTCAGCCGATACAGCAGGTCCTCGCGGAAGGTGTGATCCTTCACCGCCTGGACCAGATCGCGGTTGGAGGTCGCCAGGATGCGGATATCCACCTTCACAGGCTTGGAGCCGCCAACTCGGTCGATCTCCCGCTCCTGGATCGCCCGCAGCAGCTTGGCCTGCAGGCGCACGTCCATTTCGGAAATCTCGTCCAGCAACAGGGTACCGCCGTTGGCCTCCTCGAACTTGCCGATCCGCCGCGCCACAGCGCCGGTGAAGGCGCCCTTCTCATGGCCGAAAAGCTCGCTCTCCAGCAGGTTCTCCGGAATGGCTGCGCAGTTGACCGAGATGAAGGGGCGGCTGGCCCGGCGGGACTTCTGGTGGACGTAGCGGGCGATCACCTCCTTGCCCGAGCCGCTCTCACCGGTGATCAGGATGGAGGCCTCCGAGCCCGCCACCTGATCGGCCAGGGCGATGACCGACTGCATGGCGGCGTCGCGCACCACCATCGGCTTGTTGTCGTCGGCGACGGCGGCCAGCACCGCAGCGATCATCTCGGCCTCGGGGGGCAAGGGGATGAACTCCTTGGCACCGGCCCGAATGGCGTCGCCGGCCCGCTTGGGATCGGCATCGACACCACAGGCCACCACCGGCACCCGGATCCG
>JANPAO010000531.1:0-3013 GCA_031429955.1 Phenylobacterium sp.
GATGCCGAACAGCCCGGCCAGGGTTTCCAGCTTGCGGTCCGTGAGCCTTGGATTAAGCGGTTAAGACTGCCTCGCCCCTACAGCCACGCAAAGGCCCGGCGGATGAAGGCCTGACCGTCCTGGCGCACCGGCGTGCCATGGGCCATCAGGACCTGCTGGGCGGGCCAGGACAGGATGGCGGCGAGCGCCTAGCGGGCCAGCGGGCGGTTGACGAAGGCGATGCGGAACTTCTGTGGCGCGGCGGCCTGGGCGCCCACCAGCCGGTCGAGGCGGGCGACAATGGCCCGCCAGCCGGTGAACCAACCGGCGGGGAAGTGCTGCAGCAGGTCGGTGAACAGCACGGTGCCGCTGGCCCGGTGGAAGAAGACCACCTCGGTGGTGATCAGGTTGCCGCCAACGATCACCTGGTCGATTTGGCCGGCCCATGGGGGCTCGGGTGTCGGCGCCAGATCGGCGTCGAAGGCGATGTCGGCGCGGCGCGTCCTCAGGCCCGGCGCGGCATAGAGCCTGGCCTGGGGAAAGGCGCTCTGCCAGGCGATCAGGCTGAGGTGGTGCAGACTGTTGGGGGCGACGATGACCGCCACCTCCCCCATGGCGGCCAGGGGTGCCCGCAGGTCTTCGGTGAAGGCGACGGGCGACCAGATGAACAGGGCCCCGCCGGTTAAGCGGATCACCGCCATGCGGGTGGGATAGTCAAACCCCGCCACCGAGATGGTCGGTCCCTCGAGGATCCAGAGGTCCTGGCCGAAGGGCTGGAGGGCGGGCATGGGCAGAGGCTCTTGTCGGGGGTGAGTCGCAGGCGTCAGGCTGGTTGCCGTTTCGATGGGGGTCAACAGGGGCTTCCTGCCGCCGCTGTGGACCTCGTGGCCGAGACGGGCGGTCGCCGCAGGGGGCGTGCCGTCCTGCAAGGATCCATTTGCAGATCCTCCCCTCGCCCGGTTCACCTGAGGGGCAGAAAGGTTAGGACACGAAGCTCACAAAGGGGCGCGAAGAACACGAAGGGAGACTGTCCGAGGCGTCTGGCCTTGCAGGGCGAGGTGGAAGGTCAGTCGCAGGCCGAGGCAAGGGATTCGGATCTCCAGAACTATCAGACGCTACGCGTCCTGGAGGCGCGTCAGTGCCTCAGCGATCTTGAAACAGCTTGGCCGCGTCTCTTCCTCCTTCGTGCCCTTGGCCTTCTTCGTGGGCTTCGTGTCCAGCCTTCCGGCCGAGCATCCGGCGAGGGCATGGGGGCTTTGGTGCAGAGAGGCCGTTCGCCCGGTTCACCTGAGGCACCGAACGGTTAGAACACGACGTCATGACCTGACCAGGCGAGAGTCTTGCAAATAATGCAGTTTCGCATTACTTACTTATAGTCCTAAGGCAGGAAGCCGCGCCATGACTACCTTGACTGTGACCACCCGGGGGCAGGTTACGTTCCGGCGGGATGTGCTGCAGCATCTGGGCATAAGGCCGGGGGAAAAGATCGAACTGCACAAACTCCCAGATGGCACGGTGGCCCTTAGGGCCGCGCGGTCGGCCGGGACGATTGACGGGTTCCTGGGTCTGCTGGCCGGCAAGTCCAAGAAGGTTGCGACCCTGGAGGAGATCAGTGAGGCCGCTGCCGCCGGTTGGGCCGGCGACCTATGAAGATTACCGTCGACACGAACATCCTCGTTCGGGCCGTGGTTGGCGATGATGAGAAACAGGGCAAGGCCGCGGCGGCCCTGCTGAAGAGTGCAGAGACCATCGCGGTGTCCCTGCCTTGCCTGTGTGAATTCGTCTGGGTCCTCCGCCGGGTCTACCGCTTCGGGCAGGACGACATTGCCGCGGCCATTGAGGCCTTGCTCGATGCTGGAAATGTCGCCGTCGATCGCCCGGCAGTGGACGCGGGGTTGGCTATTCTCAAGGCGGGCGGTGACTTCGCCAATGGCCTGATCGCCTATGAGGGGGCCTGGCTGGGTGGCGAGACCTTCGTCTCGTTCGACAAGGTGGCCGTCTCCCTGCTGGTCCGGCAGGGGCAGCCGGCGAGAGTCTTGGCCTGACCTTACACCCCTCGCGCCGCGCCTCGGTAGCCAGCCGACTTCCCTCACAGCGGCGAAGGGACATCAGATGATGATCCCTGTGTGCCCTGCCCGCGTCAGGGTGCCGGGGTGAGTGTGATCACCGTCTCGGTGGCGCCCTCTACCGCTGGGCGGGAATAGAGCAGGGGGACATAGTCGCCGCGCACCCATTTGGGGAACAGGTCGGCGAAGTGGGGGCTTTGGGGGTTTCCCGACTGGCCCGGGGTATTGATGGTCATGCTGTTGTCCCAGGCGCCGACGTCCAGGACCATGCGGAAGGAGGCCCCCGCGATCACTCGGAAATCGTCGGGACGCCAGGTGGCGGCCATGGGCGAGAGGCTGGTGCCGGCCATGGGGGTTGGGCCGACACTCAGGCGCGCGCGCTGGGCGGGGTTGGCGCGGGGGGTCAGGGCGTGCTCGAACCGGGCTTGGTGTAACCGGCCCCAGGTCCAGGTCTGGGGATCAGGACCCAGGCGGGTGGTGAGTTCGTCGATGGCGGCCAGAAGGCTGGCCTTGAGCACGGCGTCGCGGGTGGCGGCGGGCAGGGTGGCGTCGGGGTGTTCCAGCAGGTCCATGACGGCGGCGAGGTCACCATTGCCGATGAGGGCCTGCGCGCCGGTTGGGGCCGCAGCGGCCACCACGGCGCGGCCCAGATGCTTGCCGGTCCAGACCTCGAAGATGGCGGCTGTCGGGCTGTTGACGGCGGTGCGGTGGTTCCAGCGCTTCAGGCGGTCCAGGGCGTTTACCAGCCGGAGATCATCGGTGGTCAGGGGCGCCAGCAGGGCCACCAGGCGGACGGCGGTGATGTCATAGGGGTCGGTCTGCAGGGCCATGGCATCGGCCAGGGTCAGCTTGGGCTTGGCGGCCAGGACCTGGCTGATGCGGGCAAACCTGGCTGGGTTGGTCCACTCAAAGCCCAGCTTGCGCTCGGCATAGGGGTAGTCCTTGGGCAGGTTCATCTGGTTGGCCGA
>JANPAO010000532.1:0-2228 GCA_031429955.1 Phenylobacterium sp.
GTCGGGTCTATGACTTCCAGGCGCTGACTCATCGGCTCCTCGCGTCTCATCATGTACCCCTCATCCTAGCATAGCCCGCGACAAACCGCCTAGCAGATGACCCTCCTTGGCCATGTGGTAGGCGCGAAGCAACATCGCAACCGTCAGGCTGTCGAGAATGTGACCCTCCGTCGCGGCCTCCAGCGCCGCGCGAAACGGAACCCTGGCCCGGGCAATGTCTTCGGTGGCGTCGCCCTGTGGCTCGGAAACCTGCTGGGTCAGGTCGGTGGCCAGATAGCCGATCGCCACCTCGTCGGTCACCGAGTTGGAAAGCTGCATCTTCAGGATCTGCTGCCAATGGCCCGCCACCATGCCGGTTTCCTCCAGCAGTTCCCGTTGGGCGCTGGTCAGGGGATCATCCCCCAACGGCCCCCCGCCCTCGGGGATTTCCCAGCTATAGTCGGCACAGGGGGCGCGGTTCTGCCCCACCATGGTCACCGTGCCATCCTCATGCAGCGGCAGGATCGCCATGGCAAAGTTCTTGAACCGCACGACGCCATAGAGGGCGTCCCGCCCGGTAGGTGCCACCGCGTCATGCTCAAAGACCCCGATCCAGGGATTGTCATAGATCCGCCGCGGTGCCCCCAGATCCCAGGGGCGGCCATGGGCCACAAGCCAGTCCGGTTTTTGCGACATGTTCTCAACTGCCTTGCGAAACCCGCCAGATCGTATGAGAACCCCCTCTTAAGCTTTCCTAACGAGGCGCGCTGCGACATGACCCTGACGCTTCCCACCGCGCCAAAGTTCGGCGAACCGGTTCCCCAGCATCCGGCCCCAGACACCCTGCGGTTCCTGGCCACCCGACGCTCGGCCTCGGCCATGTCCCTGATGGTGCCGGGTCCCGACGCCCAACAATTGGAGACCCTGCTGGCCCTGGCCGCCCGGGTCCCCGATCACGGCAAGCTCAGCCCCTGGCGGTTCATCGTCATGGAGTCCACCGCCAAGGCCGTCTTCGCCGAGCGCCTGGAGACCCTGGCCACGGCCCGAGGTGACCTGCGCGCCGTGGCCAAACTCGGCAAGCTCAAGGCCCCGCCCCTGGGCGTCGCGGTCATCTCGCGACCCAGGGCCGGCGAGATCCCCGAATGGGAACAGGTACTATCGGCCGGCGCGGTCTGCACCACCCTGCTCTACGCCGCCCAGGCCCTGGGCTACGGAGCCAACTGGATCACCGACTGGTATGCCTATGACGACGAGGCCAAGGCGATCCTGGGCCTCGAGCCCGACGAACAGGTCGCCGGCTTCATCTTCCTCGGCACCCTCAAGGACCCACCCCTGGAACGCGAACGCCCCAACCCAAAGTCCCTCACCACCAGCTGGCAGCCTTAGGAGGCGGGGGAGCCTTGGCGTCCCACGCCCCACACTGCACGTCATCCTAGGCCTTGTGCCTAGGACCCATGATCTCCGTGGTCCAGCAAGGATCGCCCGCCCCGCCGCTGCACCCATCCCTCAATCTCGGAGATCATGGGTCGTCGGGACAGGCCCGACGAAGACGTTCAGGATGGGGGGCTCCATGCGCAGGCAGGCCCGCCCCCTACCCCCGCCCACGATAGGGCGCGACCCCCTGGTCGGGGATCCACAGGCCCTGGGGCGGGACGGCGCTCTGCCAGAAAACATCGATGGGAATACCGCCGCGCGGGAACCAGTAACCGCCGATCCGCAGCCACCGGGGGGCCGCCACCTCAACCATCTTCCGCCCGATGGCCACCGTGCAGTCTTCGTGAAAGGCCCCGTGGTTCCGAAACGATCCCAGATAGAGCTTCAGCGACTTGGACTCGATCAGCCAGTCGCCCGGCGCATAGTCGATCACCAGGTGGGCAAAGTCCGGCTGCCCGGTCACCGGGCAGAGTGAGGTAAACTCCGGAACTGTGAACCGCGCCAGATACAGACTGTCGGACTGCGGGTTCGTAACCCGCTCCAGCACCGCCAGGTCAGGCGTGTCGAAGGCGGCGGTCTGGCGACCAAGCTGGGTCAGTTGGGTCTCATCCATGCCGCGCTTTAGCCCCCAAGAGGCATCCCTGCAACTGAGACGCCCGGCAACAATAGGTGTACCGCCAACGTAGGCCCCACCCCACACGCCATCCTATGCCTTGTGCCTAGGACCCATGAACTCCGAGGTCCCGCAAGGACCTCTCGCCCCGCCGCCGAACTCATCCCCCCGTCACGGAGATAATGGGTCGTCGGGACAAGCC
>JANPAO010000533.1:0-2295 GCA_031429955.1 Phenylobacterium sp.
ACCACCATAGGCCCGGGCCAGGTCATCGATGATGCTGAGGCCAAGCCCCGAACCGGGGGCGTTCTCATCCAGTCGCGCGCCGCGTGCCACGACGGCCTCGCGTTCGGCTGGCGACAGGCCCGGCCCGTCGTCCTCAACCCGCAGGCGCAACCGTTGGGCGTCCACGGCGGTGGCCCGAACGCGGACCTTGGCGGCGCACCACTTGGCCGCGTTTTCCATGGCGTTTCCGGCGATTTCCAGCAGGTCCTGGCGCTCGCCCAGGAAGTGGAGGTCGTCGGGGGCGTCCCAGTCGATCTCGACGCCCTTGTCCTGATGGATGCGCTCCAGGGTCCGGGAGAGCTCATCGAGAACCTCAGCCACCGAGGTGCGAACACCAGAGCCTTGGACCCGGGCGGCGGCGCGGGCCCGACGCAGGTGGTGGTCGACCTGCTGGCGCATGGCGTCGGCCTGGCGGGAGACCACCTGGGCCAGGGGGCCGGGCTGGATTTCAGCCTCGGCCAACATCACCGACAGGGGCGTCTTGAGGGCATGGGCCAGGTTGCCCACATGGGTGCGCTGGCGTTCCACGACCTCCTGGTTGTGGGCCATCAGGGCGTTGAGCTCGTCGGCCAGGGGCTTGAGTTCGGTGGGATAGTCCCCCTCGATCCGCTCCCGCTTGCCTCGGCGGACATAGGCCACCTCGTGGCGCAGGGCGAAGAGGGGGTTAAGGCCGACCCGTACCTGGATCACCACCGCCGCAATCATGCCGACGGCCAGCAGCAGGAAGGCGACCCCGGTAGCGGTGATGAAGTTGCGGACATCGCGGTCGACGGGGCTGCGGTCCTCAGCCGCCGTGAACACCAGGGGATTGCGGCCCCCAGGCAGCTCGGCACGAACCGCCATGGTGCGTAGGGGCTCGTTCAAGGGGCCTCGGGTGTCGTAGTAGATCGGCTTTCCGGGATCAGCCGAGAGCCGCAGGGCCAGGTCCGGCGGGGCCTTGAGTTCGCTGTCCCAAAGAGAGCGAGATCGCACCCGAGGCTTCAGGGCCCCGTTGGTGAGGTCGCTGATCTGCCAGTACTTGCCGGAATAGGCGCGCAGGGCCCGCAGGTCCGTCAGGGCTGGGGCCACCACTGTGCCTGACGGATCAATGGTGGCACCGGCGGTGAGGTTGTCGATCAACTCCCCAAGACCCTGGTCAAACCGCCGGATCGCGGCCTGCTGGAACAACAGGGCCAGGACAATGGCCGTCGCCAGCAGGACGGCCAGGGACCAGCCCGCCGCCAGGATCACCAGCCGCCGGACCAGGGAGGGGCGGCGCAGGGCCTCGAAGGTCACGACCGGGCCGCCTCGCCTCCGAGTTCGTCGGCTGGGGCGGTCAGGCGATAGCCGATGCCGCGAACCGTATCGATGCGGTCGGCCCCGATCTTCTTGCGGACCCGCCCGATGAAGACCTCGATGGTGTTGGAGTCGCGGTCAAAGTCCTGATCATAGAGATGCTCCACCAGCTCGGTGCGGCTGATGACCCGTCCGTGGTGCATCATTAGATAGTGCAGCAGGCGATACTCCAGCGAGGTGAGCCTCAGGGGCTCACCATTGACCGTGGCTCTGGCCGCACGGGGATCCAGTCGCAGGCCGCCCACCGACAGGCTGGGGGCCGCGTGGCCGGCGGAGCGACGCACCAGGGCGCGCAGGCGGGCCAGCAGTTCCTCGGTATGGAAGGGTTTGGTGAGGTAGTCGTCGGCCCCGGCATCGAAGCCCGCGACCTTCTCGCTCCAGGCCCCGCGGGCCGTCAGGATCAGCACGGGGACAGCCATGTTGCCGCGACGCCAGCGTTCCAGCACCGACACCCCGTCCACCTTGGGCAGGCCCAGATCCAGGACCACGGCGTCATAGGGCTCGGTCTCGCCCAGGAACTGGGCCTCTTCGCCATCGGCGGCGTGATCGACGGCGTAGCCGGCATCCCCGAGCGCAGCCTTCAACTGGCGCGACAGGTCGGGATCATCTTCGACGAGAAGGATGCGCATCTTGCTCTCTCTACCTGCCGTCGCGCGACAGGATCTGACCGGTCTCAGCCTCGACGATGAAGATTATCACCCGACCGTCCGGAGTCTGCCACTGAACGAAATAGGCCGGACGGCCGGAATAGTCGCCCATGGTGGTATTGAGCTGGCGCCCCGGCGTGCGGGACGCGATCATGCCGATCACCTGGGACAGCGGAACCTGACGACCGCCGCGCACGGCCTCGCGCGCCCGGTCCTGGTCGCCCCTGGCACCATAGGAGGGGCGGCCATAGTCAGGGTAGCCCTGTGCCTGGGC
>JANPAO010000534.1:0-10926 GCA_031429955.1 Phenylobacterium sp.
CACGTGGCGGATTCCCAGCAGGCTGACCAGGTAGCTGTGCCGCCGCGACTGGGTCAGCACGCCCTTGCGCGCATCGATCAGGATGATGGCCGCGTCCGCCGTCGAGGCGCCGGTGACCATGTTGCGGGTATATTGTTCGTGGCCGGGGGTGTCGGCGACAATGAACTTGCGCTTGTCGGTGGAGAAGAAGCGGTAGGCCACGTCGATGGTGATGCCCTGTTCCCGCTCGGCCGACAGACCGTCCACCAGCAGGGCGAAGTCGATGTCGCCGCCCTGGGTCCCAACCCGCTTGGAGTCGGCCTCCAGGGCGACCATCTGGTCGTCGAGGATCATCTTGGAATCGTAGAGCAGGCGGCCGATCAGGGTGGACTTGCCGTCGTCCACCGAGCCGCAGGTTATGAAGCGCAGCAGGCTCTTGTGCTGGTGGGCCTCGAGATAGGCGTCGATGTCTTCGGCGATCAGGGACGACTGGTGGGCCCCGGCCTGGGAACTGGTCTGGGCGGTCATCAGAAGTAGCCCTCCTGCTTCTTCTTTTCCATGGAGGCCGCCTGATCGTGGTCGATGGCCCGGCCCTGGCGCTCAGAGGTGGTGGTGAGCAGCATCTCCTGGATGATGGCGGGCAGGGTTGAGGCCGTGCTCTCCACCGCGCCGCTGAGCGGGTAGCAGCCCAGGGTACGGAACCGCACCGACTTCATCATCGGCACTTCACCCGGTCGCAGGGGCATGCGGTCATCGTCGACCATGATCAGCAGGCCGTCCCGCTCCACCACAGGCCGGACCTCTGAGTAGTAGAGCGGCACTATGGGGATGTTCTCCAGGTGGATGTATTGCCAGATATCCAGCTCGGTCCAGTTGGAGATCGGGAAGGCGCGGAAGTTTTCGCCGGTGGCCTTGCGGGTATTGTAGAGCCGCCAAAGCTCAGGGCGCTGGTTCTTGGGATCCCAACGGTGCTGAGCCGAGCGGAAGGACAGCACCCGTTCCTTGGCGCGGCTCTTTTCCTCATCGCGGCGACCGCCGCCGAAGGCTGCGTCGAAGCCGTACTTGTCGAGCGCCTGTTTCAGACCCTGGGTCTTCCAGATGTCGGTGTGCAGAGACCCGTGGTCGAAGGGGTTGATGCCCTTTTCCAGGGCCTCGGGATTGCGATGCACCAGGAGCTCGACCCCCAGATCGGCGGCGGTCTGTTCGCGCATCTTGTACATGGCCTGGAACTTCCAGGTGGTGTCGACATGCAGCAGAGGGAAGGGCAGCTTGGAGGGGAAGAAGGCCTTCTGCGCCAGGCGCAGCATGACCGCAGAGTCCTTGCCCACCGAATAGAGCATCACCGGGTTCTGGCACTCGGCCACCACCTCCCGGAAGATGTGAATGCTCTCGGCCTCCAGGCGCTGGAGGTGAGTCAGGGTGTTGGTCACCATCAGGGTTGAACCTTGGGACTGCGCATGGGTCTGAGCCTAGCCTTGTAGCGGGGATCGCGGTTCGCCGCAGATTTTCTGCGGCCAATTCGACCTTGGTCGCTGATTTAGGTTTGGGGCGCAAAGGTTGCGAGAGAGATTTCCTGACAGGGGAAACAGGAAAGTCCGCCGGCTCAGCGACCGCGGCGTTCGGCAAGCGTGTCCGAAAACCGCGAGACATGTGATGGCCGAGGGCCGATGATCGCGACATGGAAATGAGTGACGACGCCTGCTACCGGGCCTTCTCGATGCGAGATGCCCGGTTCGATGGCCGCATCTTCGGCGCGGTTAGGACCACCGGGATCTATTGCCGCCCGGTCTGCCCGGCCCGCACACCCAAGCGCGAGAACATCAGCTTCTATCCCTCCGCCGCGGCAGCCCAGGAGGCTGGGTTCCGCCCCTGCCTGCGGTGTCGGCCGGAAACCTCGCCGGACCTGGGGTCCTGGAAGGGCACCTCCAATACGGTCTCCCGAGCTCTCTGCCTCATTGAAGAGGGCGCGCTGGATGAGGGCGACGTGGATCGGCTGGCCGAGCGCCTCGGGGTCGGGGAGCGGCAACTGCGGCGGCTGTTTCGCCAACACCTGGGGGCCTCGCCGGTGGCGGTGGCTCAGACCCGGCGAGTGCTGCTGGCCAAGCAACTCATCCATCAGACCCGACTGCCGATGGGGGAGGTGGCCCTGGCCTCCGGCTTTGGCAGTGTGCGGCGCTTCAACGAGACCTTCCAGCAACTCTTCAACCGGCCCCCAGGTGCCCTGAGGCGCACCGGCGGGCTGGATGTGGCGGCGGGCGACAGTGTCGGCACCATGATCCGGCTGCCCTATCGGGCGCCCTATGACTGGGACGCCATGTTGGCCTTCTGGACCCTGCGGGCCATTCCGGGCGTGGAGACGGTAGAGGGTCGGCGCTATGCCCGCCTGCTGCAGGTGGGGGATGCCCACGGCCTGGTGGTGGTGGCCCAGGGGCGTGGTGATTGGCTGGACGTCACGCTGCGGTTCCCAAGGGTTAAGGCCTGGCCCGTGGTGATCGCCAAGCTGCGGCGGGTGTTTGACCTGGCCGCCGACCCCGCCCTGATCGGGGAGCACCTGTCGGAAGACCCGGAACTGGCCGCCCTGGTGGCCCGACGCCCGGGCCTGCGAGCCCCTGGCGCGTGGGACGGGTTTGAGCTGGCGGTGCGCGCCATTCTTGGCCAACAGATCAGCGTGGTGGCGGCGCGCAACCTGGCCGGAAAGATCAGTGCCACCTATGGCGAGCCGGTGAGCGATGAGGCCGCGCGCGCCCTGGGCCTGACCCATCTGTTTCCCACGCCTGAGCGCCTGAGGGCGGCCGATGTCGAGACCCTTGGCATGCCCCGCGCCCGGGGCCGAGCCCTGGTGTCGCTGGCCGAGGCCGCCGTGGCCGACCGCGACCTGTTTGGCATGAAACAGAGCCTGGAGGCGGCGGTGGCGCAATTGCGCGGCCTGCCGGGCATCGGCGAGTGGACCGCTCAGTACATCGCCATGCGTGCCCTGCGAGAGCCTGACGCCTTTCCCCACGCCGATCTCGGCCTGTTGCGGGCCCTGGAGGACGAGAGCGGTCAACGCCCCACACCTGCCGAGTTGCTGACCCGCGCGGAGCGTTGGCGACCCTGGCGGGCCTATGCCGCCGCCCACCTCTGGGCGTCTGATGCGGCGCTCGATCCCAAGATCACCAAGGACAAATCCGATGCCCAAGCTGCTGCCTGAAAACCTGATCCTGGACCGCCTGGCCACCCCGGTGGGGGAGGCCCTGCTGGTGGTCGACGAGGCTGGAACTCTGCGGGCCTTTGACTTCGCCGACTATGAGCCGCGGATGCGGACCCTGATGGGCCGCCACTATCCGGGGATGGAGATAGACCCTGGGCGGGCGCCCGAGCATGTCCGAGCGGCGACGGCCGGCTATTTTGCCGGCGACCTGCGGGCGTTCAAGGATCTGGCCTGGGCCACCAACGGGACCGACTTCCAGCGCCGGGTGTGGTCGGGACTCTGCACCATCCCGGCAGGCGAGACCTTGAGCTATAAGGGCCTGGCCGAGGTGATCGGAGCCCCCAAGGCCATGCGGGCCGTCGGTCTGGCCAATGGTGCCAATCCCGTGGCTATTGTTGTTCCCTGCCATCGGGTGATCGGTGCCGACGGCAGCCTGACCGGATATGGCGGTGGTCTGCCCCGCAAGCGCTGGCTGCTGGCCCATGAAGGTGCCGCGTTCAAGGATCGGCTGGCCGCTTGACCGCGCTTTCATGACGAAAGTTTCATGTTTGGCGTGGTCGTCGAAGGGTGAGACCTGCCGTATGGTAAGGTTCTGAGAGACTCGCTGCGGGATCGGGAGGCGTTCCATTGCAGACACTGACCGAGATCGTGGCGGCTGTGGTGGTCCACTCTTCGGCCCTGGCCTATTCCCATTTTGGCGTGGCCCTGGACCCACCGCACCGTGCGGAGGGGCCCCCGCCTGCCGAGCGCACGGTGGCGCGAACCGCCGTCGCCAAACCCGCCGCTGCCAAGTTGGTGGCGGGCGCGGCACCTGCCCCTGACTGTCCCACGCAAAAGGCTCAGGTGGTCAAGGCCTGGCCGTCGGCCACGGTCTGAGCCGACAATCGGTCATTGCGGCAACTGATTCCCGCCATTGGTCTTCCCGCCGGGTCGGTTCGCCGGTAATCGTTTCACTTGGGGCGCGAGTTCGGCGCGGCGCGGGTCATGTCGCGTTCCGGACCGCCGGGTTGAAGGCGCTTGAGACAGGCCGCGAATGAAGATCAAGAAGCGGCATCCGCCGGTAGATTTCCAGAGCCTCACCGATGAGGACGCCTCGGCGCGCGCTGGCGTGGTGCCGCCCGAGGCTGGTCCCGATCTCGATCTGGCTCCCGCTGACCCGCCGGGCCTTCAAGCCATGAGTGATCCTGATGTGGGGACGCCCCCAGCCTTCATGTCGGCCCCCACCGACCTGACCCCGACCCAAGCTGCGGCGCGGCGCGCTGAACCTGTCGTGAAGACCGCAGGGGCCGACCTGCCGTCTGCCTGGCCCATCTATCTTGCCGCCCTGGTGGTATCGACGCTTTGGGCCATTGCGCCCCTGGCCTTTGCGGTAGGCTATCGCCGGGCCGTGTCGCCCTTTGACTTTGACCCTTTTGCCATCGGGGTTCTGGCGGCGATGGCTCTGGGGCCAGCGGCCTTTGTCTGGATCGCGGCCTATATGGTTCGGCAGGGTCAGAAGCTGGCCCTTGAGGCGCGGCGCGCCCATCACCTGGCCGAGGAGATGGTCACGCCGGCCATGATGGCCGGGGCGCGGGCCAGCGATGTGGTGCAGTCGGTGCGTCTGGAAATCGTCCGGGCCGGCACCGCCGCCGACGAGGCGCGGGAGACCCTGTTGGCCCTGCGCCAGGCCCTGGCCTCGGAGAGCGAGCGCCTGGTCCAGGCCGCTGCAGCCAGCGCCCGCACGGCCAGCGACCTGACCGGAGCACTGGGTCGGGAGCGGGCGGAGATGGCCAGCCTTGGCCAGACCCTGGACGCCCAGGCCACCGCCGTGGCTGACTCCATCACCCAACAGGCGCGGATGGTGGCTGAGGCCTCTGATCTGGCTGAGACGCAATTGCGGGAGGCCGAGGCGGCATTGGCGGCGCGGGCGGCCGATATGGCCGCGGCTGCCGGCGAGGCCAGCGACGCCGCGCGCACCGCCGGCGAGGACCTGACGCGGCATATCTCCCGGCTGGAGACCGCCGGTGTTGGGGTGGCCGACCAGATCCGGGGGGTGGAGCAGGGACTGACGGAGCAGAGAGCTGGCCTGGTGACCGTGGCCCATGCGCTGCGGGCCGACCAGGAGGCCTTTGGGGCCCAGTCGGAAACCCATGCGGCGCAACTCTCCGAGTTCATCAGTCAAGCCAGGCTTTCGACCGCCGAGATGGGGGACCGCGCCGTCAAGGGCGGTGAGGCGCTGCGCGAACTGATCGCCGAGGCGGCCGAGCAATTCCGCGAGCTGGCAGAGTCGGCCAAGGCCGAGCGCGATGAGTTTGGGCAGTCGACCCTGCATTCCATGGCCGCGGTCTCCGAGGCCGCCGCTGAGGAACGTCGCAAGCTGGAAGAACAGACCCGCGCGGCGATCCAGGGGCTTGGCCAGGCGGCTGAGGAAACCCGTAAGGCCGCCGAGGCGCACGCCGAGACCGCGCGCCAACAGGTGGATCAGCTATCGGAGGCGGCCTTCAGCGCCGGCCAGAAGGCCAATCAGGTATTTGAGCAGCGGCTGGCCGAGGCCCGCGATCTGATTGAGCGTTCGGCCCAGATGGTGGAGCAGGCAGGCGCCGCCACGGCGCGCAAGCTTGAGGAGGGCGCGATTGCCGCTCGGGCGACCCTGGATGAACTGGCCGGCATGATGGCCGACATTGAGGCCCGTGCCACACGGCTGCCGGCTGCCGCGCGCGGTCAGGCCGAGGAGGTGCGCCAGGCGGTTGCCGACAGCATCGATGACCTGATGGATCATGCCCGCCGCACCTCTGATGAGACCCAGGCTATCGATGCGGCATTCCAGGACCGGGTGCGCCGCAACTACGAGATGCTGAGCGAGGCGGTTCGGCTGATGGGAACGGTGGCCGGCGGTGCCGGAAGCCTGCAGCCCCCGCAGCCAACCCAGATGCGCGAGCGGATCACCGCGCCAGTCCTGCGTACCCGCAGCCGTCCGGAACCAAAGCCGGAGCCTGAGCCTGACTACGAAGACCTGTTGGAGACCGATGACTCGGAGCTGGAATTGACCCTGCCCGCACCGGTCTCTGCCTCTGAGGACGCCCCCCGGCGTCGGCTTCGCCTGACGCCGACCGCCACTGATGAAGAGTTTTCCAGCATTTTCGAGCAGGCGGGCGGGCGACCCGAGCCCCGCGCAACGGTGCCGGTGGCTGAACCGGTTGACGAATGGACCTGGAAGGACCTGCTGTCTTCCATCGAGGAGGAGGGGGGAGCCGACGGTCTCGACGCCCGGCTCGCCGCAGAGGTCACCGCCATGGGTATCGACCCCGGAGCCCTGCTTCCCAAGGCGCGCATCGAGGAGATTGCCGCAGCAGTTCAGGCCGAAGACATCGACGGAGCTCGGGAGGTGGTGCGAAAGCTGGCCCCGGCGGCAACCCGTCGCCTGGCGCGCCGCCTGTTCACCGACCAGACCTTGCGGGGGCAGGTGGTGAGCTACCTTAACGCCTTCCAGGACCTGCTGGATGACGCCGCAGCCCGTGACCACCAGGGATTTGCGGTGGAACAACTCTTGGGTACCGATGCCGGGCGCACCTATCTGCTGTTTGATGCCGCCGCCGGGGATCTGGTCTAGGGTCGGACACCCGCCAGACTTCCTTCCCCCTCGATGGGGGAAGGGCAGGGTTGGGGGTGAACGCGCTGAGGTGCGGGAAGGTTTAGGTCGGCTCAGCCCAAGTTGAGCGCTTCCCCCAGCCCCCTGCGCTCACCCCCACCCAACCCTCCCCCATCGAGGGGGAGGGCTTTGAGGTCTTGTTCGGCACCGTGCCGGATTGAGGCACTTGATCATCACGGATACACTAGCTTGCCTTAGGGAGGGCGATCAACGCCATGGCAGTCTCCAAGGAGCAGGCCCACCGGGCCTGGCGCACCGCCGAGCGGATCAAGCTGCTGTCGGACCGGCTGGTGGGGGTCGGACCGTTTGGCATCGGGCTGGATGGTGTTCTGGCCTGGGTTCCCGGGGTCGGCACCTTCTACAGTCTGGCCGCGGGTGGGCTGCTGATTGCGTCGGGGATCGCTGGTGGTGCTTCGCTGGCCACCCTGTTGCGCATGGGGGCCTATCTGGCGGCGGACTCGGCGACCTCGGCAGTGCCAGTGGCCGGCTGGGCCATCGACACCCTGTTTCCTGCCCACCTGATGGCGGCCAAGGCCCTGCAGAAGGACATCGAGGCTGTGCATGGACCCGCCGTGATGCCCCATGGTTGGGGCGGGAAGGCCAAGCCGGCAGGTCGGGGCCGTCGGGGTTAGCTAGACGGCCACCCTCAGCGGGTCGGGCGGAAGTGAGGCCAGCATGGAGGGGCGCACCGCCATCCTCTCCAACCAGGCCGCAAGGCGTTTGCCCTGGAGCAGGGCTCGACCCTCCGGCGTCTGGGAGAAATAGGCCAGTTGCGGATAGAGGATGATGTCAGCCAGGGTCACCTGGTCGCCCACCAGGTAGGCGTTGTTTCCCAGCAGGTTCTCGATCTCGTCCACGCAGACCCGAGCCTGGGGAAACGCCGCCGCGCAGACCTCCTCATTGGCCGTCGATCCCATGATGGCTGGCCCCACGATGCGCTGGAAGACGATGGTCGCTCCCACCTGGGGGAAGAAGTACCAGTCGTTGATCCCCATCAGCTGGTTCATGCGGGCTGCGGCCTTGGGGTCGCTCGGCTGTAGGGCGGGGCCTGGCAGGGCGATATCGACATAGCGGAGGATGGCTTGGGTTTCGTAGAGGACGAAGTCGCCGTGCTTCACCACCGGGACTCGGGAGAAGGGGTTCATGGCGCGGTAGGCTTCGCCCCGGTGTTCGCCAGGCGCTATGGGCTGCATCCGATAGGGGGCTGCCTTTTCTTCAAGCGCGGCCTGAACCGACCGCAGGAAGGGACTGCCAGGGATTCCGTAGACGATGAATTCAGACATGGAGCCTTCTTGTGCGCCGGGGCGGGCTACCTGCCGGCGAGCTTGATCGCCTTTGGATAGAGGCGTTGGCCGATCAGGGCGGTGTCCAGCAGCAGTTGGGTTGGGTTGCGCATTTCGGGTGGGGGTGGAGATCCCACCGGCCATCGGAGGTTCTGGGTGACCCCGGAGGCATTGGTTTCGGTATGCAGTTGGGCGGTGCCGCTGACCGCGCCGATGGGTTGGCCGGCGGCCACCGGATTGCCGACCTTCAGGTCGTGAGTGATCAGGCTGTTGGCGCGGACCTCGCCATAGAGGGCCACATAGTCCTTGTGTTGGATCAGGATGGCGTAGGTTTTCTCGCCCCCCACCGAGGCCGCGCGGGCCAGGAAGGGATAGAAGTTGACGATGGTGCCGTCCTCCATGGCCACCACCGTGTCACCCTCGGCGGCGGTCAGATCGACTCCCACGTGGCGTCGGGTCTGGGGCAGGGACGGGTCGGCGGGCCTGCGGGTGTCAAAGCCGCGCAGGGGGTCGCCCTGGATCCTGCCGTCAAACAGGTGGGCTGGAGCTATGGTGGCTTGAGACAGGTCGGTGACCACCGGCCAGTAGCGGTGGGTCACGCTGCTGGAGGCCATGGGAACCGGGGCCGCCTGGGGAATGGGTGCCGCCAGGGTGCGTTCGATCACCGGGCCATTGGCGCTGGCAACCGGCGTCAGGAGCAGGGTGCCGGCCAGCAGGCCCAGTTGCACCCAGGCGCGACCTATCTGTGTCTGGGGCATGGAAATACTCCCGCAATGGGAACCTTATCGCCCGCAATGCCGGTGCCGAGCAACCAAACTCTGGCTTAAGACGTCGGGCTCTTGTCGAGCTGGGCGTAGCCCAACTGCTCGTTTAGCCGGTCCAGCACCTCAATGGCGGCTTCCGGCACCACCGTGCCAGGGGTGAAGATCGCCGCCACACCGGCGTCCCGCAGGGCCTGGAAGTCTTCGGGGGGAATGACGCCTCCCACCACCACCAGGATGTCGGCGCGGCCGAGTTTGGCCAGTTCCTCCTTGAGTTCCGGCACCAGGGTCAGGTGCCCGGCGGCCAGGGAACTGGCGCCCACCACATGGACGCCGTCGGCCACGGCCTTGGCGGCGGCCTCCGCCGGGGTCTGGAAGAGGTTGCCGATGTCGACCTCGAAGCCCAGATCGGAGAAGCCTGAGGCGATCACCTTCTGGCCACGATCGTGGCCGTCCTGACCCATCTTGGCCACCAGGATGCGGGGCTTGCGACCGTCGGCCTGGACGAAGGCCGCCGTCATGGCCTTGGCGCGGTCGCTGGCGGGCGTCGCTCCGGCCTGACGCAGATAGACCCCGGTGACCGCAAAGGCCTGTGCGGAGTGCCGACGGAAGGCGTGCTCCAGGGCCAGGCTGATCTCGCCCACCGTGGCCTTGGCCCGGGCGGCATTGACCGACAGTTCCAGCAGGTTGGCGGTGCCCCGTGCGCCCTCGGTGAGGACGCTCAGGGCGGCCTCGACGGCGGCGGGGTCGCGTTGCGCCTTGAGCCGGGTCAGCTTTTCGAGCTGGCGCTCACGGACGGCGGAGTTGTCGACCTTGAGCATAGGGATCACTTCGGAGACGTCGGAGCGATAGCGGTTGACCCCCACGACGCTCTGCCGGCCGCTGTCGATGCGTGCCTGGGCGCGCGCGCTGGCCTCCTCGATGCGGCGCTTGGGCAGGCCGTTCTCGATGGCCTTGGCCATGCCGCCCAGCGCCTCGACCTCGGCAATGTGCTCCAGGGCCCGGGCGGCCAGGTCAGCGGTCAGCCGCTCGACATAGTAGGAGCCGCCCCACGGATCGACGACCCGGGTCTGACCGCTCTCCAACTGCAGGAACAGCTGGGTGTTGCGGGCAATGCGGGCGGAGAAGTCGGTGGGCAGGGCCAGGGCCTCGTCCAGGGAATTGGTGTGCAGGCTCTGGGTCTGGCCGCCCACCGCCGCCAGGGCCTCAATGAGGGTGCGGGGGACATTGTTGTAGACATCCGACGCCGCCAGGCTCCAGCCGCTGGTCTGGGTGTGGGCGCGCAGAGATATGGATCGGCTGTCCTTGGGGTTGAACTCGTCCTTCATCAGCTTGGCCCACAGCAGGCGGCCGGCGCGCTGCTTGGCGATCTCCATGAAGGCGTTCATGCCGGCGTTCCAGAAGAAGGACAGGCGCGGCGCGAACTGATCGACGCTCATGCCCGCCGCCACGCCGGCCCGGACATATTCGATCCCATCGGCCAGGGTATAGGCCAGCTCCAGGTCCAGCGTCGCTCCCGCTTCCTGGATGTGATAGCCGCTGATGGAGATCGAGTTGAACTTCGGCATTTCGCGCGAAGTGTATGAAAAGATATCCGAAATGATCCGCATCGAAGGGCCGGGCGGATAGATGTAGGTGTTGCGGACCAGGAACTCCTTGAGGATGTCGTTCTGGATGGTGCCCGACAGCTTGTCGTGGCTGACCCCCTGTTCCTCGGCAGCGACGATATAGAGGGCCAGGATCGGCAGCACCGCCCCGTTCATGGTCATCGACACGCTCATCTTGTCGAGCGGGATGCCGTCGAAGAGGGTGCGCATGTCGAGGATGGAGTCGATGGCGACTCCGGCCATGCCGACATCGCCCTTCACCCGGGGGTGGTCGCTGTCATAGCCCCTGTGGGTGGCCAGGTCGAAGGCGATGGAAAGGCCCATCTGACCGGCGGCGAGGTTACGTCGATAGAAGGCGTTGGAATCCTCGGCCGTGGAAAAGCCCGCGTACTGGCGGATCGTCCAGGGGTTGGTGAGGTACATGGTCGGATAGGGGCCGCGCAGGTACGGCGCGAGGCCCGGATAGCCGCCGAGGGTA
>JANPAO010000535.1:0-2304 GCA_031429955.1 Phenylobacterium sp.
GCCAATGCCGCCTCCAGCGCATCGGCCACGGGCGGTGGTGGTGGCAGCGGCGGCGGGGGTGGCTCTGGCTCCGGCGGCGGCTCGGTCACCTATTATGGCGGCGGTGGCGGGGGCGGCGGCTATTCGCCCCCCATGGCCAGCGGCGTGATCCAGGGGCTGAATGTGGAGTACGGCCGGCGGATGAAGCGCACGGCCTATGAGGCCACCCGCACCCGGACCCGCCGGGTGGTGATCCAGGCCTTCTGTGTGGACGACCGCGAGATCCCCCATCCGGCCTCCCAGGTGACCCCGGACCGCGAGATCGACGACGCCTATGAGGGCGAGCTCTATCGCTGCATCGCCGGGACCTATCTGTCGGCCACCATCGCCGAGTACAATGGCCAGGTGGACTTCTCCGGCGGCAAGACCCTGGTGTGCCGCAAGAACGACGCCCTGGTCCACCTGCCCGGCGGCAAGGTGGAGTGCCGCACCCAGCGCCCGGCACGGGACTGCAACGAGCGCTCCCTGCTTCGCCGCTTCGGCGCCGGGATCAAGATCCTGACCCTGCAGATGACCGAGACCTATACCGCCTATCGCGAGGAGGAAGACCGCTCGGAGAGCTCTGTGGCCACAGCCATGAGCCTGGACGGCGGGGTCGGCGGGACGGTCTACTAAGGGGCAGGGTCGGGCTTTGGCCCGTCGGCCGCCAGGGTCGATCTCAGGAAGCGCGTCACCTGTCGATTGAACGTCTCGTGGAAAACGGTGCGGTCAAAGCCCGGCGTCGGGATGCAGATGGCCGGTGCAGCGGCGGCGAGAGCTGGTGTGCAAGGCGACAGGAAGTCGAAGTGATCTGCGCCTTTCACTCGGTGAAACTCCGGTCGGCGGGGCAGGGCTTTCCGCACCGGCTCGACGTACCAAGGCGCTGGCAGGGTGCGATCGTTGCCGGCTTGCCAGAGTTGGACTGGTTGGGTCACCTTGGCCAGACCAACGCGAGTGAAGGTGAAACCCAGAGCCGGGGCCGACACGACCAAGGCCCGGATGCGAGCGTCATGGGTCCAGCGTGCACCAGCCGTGCGGCTTTCCTTTCCGACAGGGTGTGACGCCAGCATACGGCAGTCAAAAAGGGTTGGATGGGCGCGGCAGTGTGACGCCACCCGCGACAGGTCTGGCACGCCGCCAGCCGCCGTCAGCACCGTGAAGGCCCCAGACGAGAAGCCAAAGGCGCCGATCCGGTCTGGGTCAATTCCGTCCCGTCCCTCCCAGCGGTCCAGCATGTGGCTGATCAGCACCGAGAGCTGACGCGGACGTTCGGCGACATCGGTGGCGCGGCTCTGATCGCGCCAGTTATCTCCGGTATGGGTCAGGGCTGCGACCACGAAACCCGCCTTGGCCAAGGCCTTGGCTGTGTCTTGGTGGCTTCGGAAATCACCACCCGCACCGTGGGAGATGACGATGAGCGGGCGGCCCGCTGCCGGGGCCCCGCCTCGGGGCAGCCAGACGCCGACCTCAATAGCTGGTCCGGTGCCGTCCGGGACGTTGAGACGCAAGAACCCGACACCGTCGGGTGAGGTCGCGCCTGCCGGGGCAGCCGTTAGTGGGCCAGGCGGCGTGGTGGAGGCGGAGGCAGTCGAGAGCAGGGCGATAGCGGCGAGTGTGGCGAGGGCGGGCATGTGCAGGGCTTCCTTGGCTTGGTGGGATCGCCGATCTTGGCTCGCCCCCGCCGCCGCCGCCCAGGAGCTCTACGCGAATGGGCGAGCGGGTTCGTGACCCGGCGAACGGCGGCACCTGCCTCAGCACGACACGAGAGCCGGATGGCTTTCCTCGACACCTGGAACGGCGGCCAATTCTCTGAATTCGGCACACGATTCAGCGGCTGGGTGATTCCAGTAGATTCCGTCCTGCTCTAGGGTGGGTCCATGGAGTCGGCCGGTGTGAAGCAGTCGTTTGGGCGGTGGGCAGCCACGGGGTTGGCTGCGTCGACCGGGCTGGGATTGGCGCTGGGCCTGATCGGTCCGTTCGGTAGCTATCTGAACGGATCGCCGGCAGTGCGCGTGGCCTATTGGGTCGTCTGCCTTTGGGCTGGATGGGTGGCGTTCGGGGTCAGTCTCCCGCTCTTGTCGGCCTGGGCTCGACGGCGGGGAACGCCGGCTTGGCTGTGGACCCCTCCGACCGTCGCGGTGTTGGCCATCGTGCCGGCCACCCTCAGCCGAATATTGGCGCTTTCACTTTGGCCCATCGTTGGCAGCGTGAGTTGGCTGGAATGGTATGGCCAATGCCTTTTGATCAGCGCCTTGATCACCACTGGAGTCCTTTGGTGGACGCGCG
>JANPAO010000536.1:0-2859 GCA_031429955.1 Phenylobacterium sp.
GCCATGGCCCATGCTTTGAACGCTCATGGTTAACGGCGCGCTAACCATAGGCCGCTGGGGTCAGTAGCTCTTGGGCAAGCCCAGGACCCGTTCGGCGATATAGTTGAGTACCATCTCGCGGCTGATGGGGGCGATGCGGGCGATCATCACTTCGCGGAAGTAGCGTTCCACGTCGTATTCCTTGGCATAGCCCATGCCGCCGTGGGCCAGGACGGCAGCCTCGCAGGCGTTGAACCCGGCCTCGCCCCCCAGATACTTGGCGGCATTGGCCTCTGCCCCGCAGTCACGGCCCGCGTCGTAGAGGGCCGCAGCCTTGAAGGCCATCAGGTTGGCGGCCTCCAGTTCCGCCCAGGACCTGGCCAGAGGGTGGGCGACCCCCTGGTTCTGGCCGATGGGCCGGCCAAAGACGATCCGCTCCTTGGCATAGGTCGAGGCCTTGGCCAGCGCCGCCCGGCCCAGACCCACCGCCTCGGCCCCAAACAGCACCCGCTCTGGGTTCAAGCCCTCCAGCAGATAGTAGAAGCCGCGACCTTCCTCGCCGATCAGGTCGCCAGCCGGAACCTCCAGACCATCGATGAAGACGCTGTTGGACTCCACCGCCTTTCGACCCATCTTCGGGATCACGGTGGCGGAGATCTTGGAGCGATCAAAGTCGGTGTAGAACAGGCTCAGGCCTTCGGTGGCCTTGCGGACCTGATCCTTCGGGGTTGTGCGCGCGATGATCAGGATCTTGTTGGCCCGCTGCGCCATGGTCGTCCACACCTTCCGGCCTGAGATGACATAGCCATCCCCGGTGCGGACCGCCCGCGTCGTCAGACTGGTTGTGTCGAGACCAGAGTCGGGCTCTGTGATGCCGATGCATATCTTGTCCTCGCCGGAGATCAGCCGGGGAATGGCGCTGCGCTTGAGGGCCTCGGAGCCGAACTTGGCAATCGGCATCGGGCCAAAGATGTTCAGATGCAGGGCGCTGGCCCCGCTGAAACCCGCGCCAGACTGAGCCACGGCCTGCATCATCAAGGCCGCCTCCGTCAGGCCAAGACCCGCCCCGCCCAGCTCCACCGGCATGGCTGTCCCCAGCCAGCCGCCGGCCGCCATGGCCGCGACAAACGCCTCTGGAAAGTCGCCGGTCTCGTCGGTGCGTCGCCAGTAGTCGGCGTCGAAGTCCGCGCAAAGCCGGGAGACGCTGTCGACGATGGTCTGCTGATCTTCACTCAGCCAAAAGCTGCTCACGCCGCACTCCCTACATAGTCCCGAACCGCGCGGGGTCGAGACGCGCCGCATAGGGGCCGACATCTCCCTCCGTCACGCAAGCGGTGATAATCCTCGCCACCATCGGGGCCAGGAGCCAACCGTTGCGACGCGCACCGACCGCCAGCAAGACGCCCGAATGGCGATCACGTCCCACCAGGGGCAGGCCATCGGGGGTGGCGGCCCGGACCCCAGTCTGGGCGGTGACCCTGGCCCCGGCCACGGCGGGAAAGAGCCGAGCTCCGGCGGCCAACAGAGCCTCGACTTGCGAAGGCTCCACCGCAAGATCAGCCTCTCTCGGTTGCATGCTGGCGCCCAGAGTCATGCCGGCGGGATCGGCGGTGACATAGGCCCCCTCCCCCCGCACCACCATGCCGCCATAGGGGGCGCTTGGCAGTCTCAGGATGTGACCCTTGATGGGCGATAGACGCGACAAGGACGGGGCCATGACCGCCAGGTCGCGGGCCACGCCGGTGGCGATCACCAGCCAGTCGCCGCCCTCAAAGCCGTCGGCCGCGCGCGCCTGAAAAGCAACGCCTGTCGACTCTGCGACGCGCCTCAAGGCGCGCAAGGTCGCCGCCGCATCGATCCGCCAGTCTTCGCGGATCAGCAGGCCGGTGCTCCACTCTGGCGACAGGCCAGGCGCCAGTCCCTCCAGGGCGAGGCGCGGCAGGTCGGTGGCGTGCAGTCCCAGCTTGCGGATCGCCGCGTCGGTACTGTGGAGAAACTCAGGGCGCCCCACCGCCAAGGCCCCCGAACGGTCAACGGCGATTCTGATCCGGGTCTCCAAGGCGGGCCACAGGTCCCGAGCTGCCAACAGGAGACCAAGATGCGAGCGGGCTTCGGGATCCAGGGCGACTTCAAACACCGGCGCCAGCATTCCAGCCGCCACGCTGGAGGCGTTGGACACTGCGGGGTCATAGACCGTCACCTGCGCGCCGGCGTCGGCCAGGGCGAGCGCGGTCGTCAGACCCAGCGCACCGGCCCCGGCGACCGTGATCCTTGGCTTGCGGCTCATGGCCCTAACCACCGGGCTTTGGCGCTGAAATCAAGCCCTGTCACAGCGAGGGCGAGGCACCGCGACGGTAGCGCGCCAGGCCCAGGTTGAACAGGGCCACGGCCAGGGTACCGTAGAGGCCCGCCCCAAACACCACCAGGGCCAGGGTGCTTGGGCTGGGATGTCGCACCATCTCCATCGGGGCCAATACCACGAACCCCGCCGGCAAGACGGTGAAGGCGATGACCCTGACAGCTCCCTGATAGATCGAGCCGGGATAGCTGGAGAACAGCAGCGTGAAGTCGGTGAGGTCGCGGGCGAAACTGCGGGCTCCGGCGGCCCAGAAGGCCAGGCTGGCAAAGCAGATGGCCGCGCTGACATAGACGCAGACACCGGCCGCGATGGCCAGGATCAGGGCCGGCAGGTCAGAGGCGTCCACCCGCGCAAAGACCGACAGGATGAAGATCGCGCCGGCCAGGTCACCCCAGGCCGTGGCAATGCTCTCTCGGGCCAGGAGGCGGGAGATCAGGCCCTTGGGCTGGGTCAGCAAAGCATCCAGCTCGCCCCGCAACAGGGTCGCGGCCATATCGCGATAGCCGCCGAAGAAGACCCCG
>JANPAO010000537.1:0-2262 GCA_031429955.1 Phenylobacterium sp.
TATAGGAACTATCGGGGCTGGCTCCCTTGCGGGCCTCAATGGTGGCGGCCAGACGCTCCATCGTCTCGGAAAAACGACTCATCGGACAGTCTCCGTCAAGCGCACGGGAATGCTCGCCTCGGCCATGGCGCGCTTCACCTGGCCGATGGAAACCTCACCGAAGTGGAAGATCGAGGCGGCCAGAACCGCATCGGCCCCGCCCTTCGTCACCGCCTCCACCATGTGGGCCGCACTTCCGGCTCCACCTGAGGCGATCACCGGGACGTGGACCGCAGAGGTAACCGCCGCCAGCAGGTCGAGGTCATAGCCGCTCTTGGCGCCGTCGCGGTCCATGGAGGTCAGCAGGATCTCCCCGGCCCCCCGGCGGACGGCCTCGACGGCATAGGCCACCACATCCAGCCCCGTGGCGGTACGGCCCCCATAGGTATAGACCTCCCAGCCGTCATTGCGGCCCCCGGACCCGGCCCTCGCGGTGCCGTGTTTGGCGTCGATGGCCACCACCACGGCCTGCGAGCCAAAGGCGTCGGCGCAGGCGCTGATCAGGTCGCGGTTTTCCACCGCCGCAGTATTAACTGAAATCTTGTCAGCCCCCGCCAGCAACAGCCGGCGAGCATCGGCCACCTCACGGATGCCGCCCCCCACCGAGAGCGGCATGAAGCAGACATCGGCGGTGCGGGCGATGACGTCGAGGATGGCACCGCGGCGCTCATGGCTGGCGGTAATGTCCAGGAACATCAGCTCATCGGCCCCGGCGGCGTCATAGGCCGTGGCCTGCTCCACCGGGTCGCCGGCGTCACGCAGGGCCACGAAGTTCACACCCTTCACCACCCGGCCGTCCTTGACGTCCAGGCAGGGAATGACGCGAACCTTCAGCATCAGGCAGCGACCTTCAGGGCTTCGGCCGGGGAGATGGCCCCGTTGTATAGCGCCCGACCCAGCACCGCTCCGGCGATGGGCACGCCCGTATGGGCGCGCAGCCGCACGATGTCCTGAACGCTGGCCAGGCCACCGGCGGCGATCACCGGGATATTGACGGCATCAGCGATGGCCCCAAAGGCCTCGACGTTGAAGCCCATGACTGTGCCGTCGCGGTCGATATCGGTGATGATCAGGGCCCCGACCCCGGCATCCTCAAAGCGACGGGAGACGGTAACGGCGTCGAGGTCGGAGCTCTCCGTCCAGCCCTGGGTCGCCACCTTGCCTTTGCGGACATCGACGCTGACGGCGATCTGCTCGGGCCACTGTCGGGCAGCAGCCTTGACCACCTCTGGGTCGGTGACGGCAATGGTCCCCAGGATCACCCGTGAGACACCCGCCTCGATCCAGCGTTCGATATCCTTCATCGACCGAATGCCACCCCCCAGCTGAATGGGGATGGAGACGTTCTCCAGGATGGCTTCCACCGCCTTCTCATTGATCGCCCGGCCCTGGACGGCACCGTTCAAGTCCACGACATGAACCCAGTGGAAGCCGCTTTCGACAAACTGGCGGGCCTGGTCGGCGGGGGAGGCGTTGAACACGGTGGCGGTGGTCAGGTCGCCGTGTAGCACCCGCACACACTGGCCGTCCTTCAGATCAATCGCAGGATAGAGAATCAAGGCTGCCACTCCAGGAACCGCGTCAGGAGGGCAAGCCCGGCACTCTGCGACTTTTCAGGGTGAAACTGTACCCCGGCGATATTGCCCTTGGCGACCGCAGCGGGAAACCGGTCCCCGTGCTCGACCCAGGCGACCACGTCGGCCTCCTCGTCGGGATAGAAGGCAAAGGAATGGGTGAAGTACATCGGGGCCTCGCCGACCCCGGCGATCAGGTCGGGACCTCTTGCCTCCAGCAAGGTGTTCCAGCCCATGTGCGGGATCTTGATGCCAGGGTCGTGCGAGGTGATCTTGCGGACATCGCCGCCGATCCAGCCCAGACCCGGCGTCTCGCCAAACTCCAGGCCCCGGGTGGCGAGAAGTTGCATACCGACACAGATCCCCAGGAAGGGAACGCCCCGGGTCCTGACCGCCTGGGTCATGGCTTCGATCAGGCCAGGACGCTCGGTCAGGGCGGTCATGCAGGCCAGGAAAGCCCCGACACCCGGCAGCACGATGCGATCGGCGGTGGCCACGACCTCCGGGTCACAGGTCACCACGATTTGGCTGTGGTCCGCCGCAGCCTTCACCAGCGCCTTTTCGGCCGAGCGAAGGTTGCCCGACCCATAGTCGATCAGGGCGACACTCTGCATAGGAGTTCCTAGAGCACGCCCTTGGTGGAAGGGGC
>JANPAO010000538.1:0-10791 GCA_031429955.1 Phenylobacterium sp.
CAACGCCTGAGGAACTGGCAGCACTTCAGGCCAGGCTTGAGGTGACGTCAGAGCCAGCCACCTATGGTCCGACCCAGGTTTGGAGGGGGACCTATCAGGGCCAGGCCTTCGCCTTGGCCCTGGCGGGGATGGGCAAGGTCAATGCGGCGGCGGCCGCCACCCTGTTGTTGGCGGGGCTGGGGGCCAGGTTGCTGATCTTCGCCGGGGTCGCCGGTGGGCTCAACCCGGCGCTAGGGGTGGGGTCGGTGCTGTTGGCCCAGAGGTTGGATATCCACGACTATGGCCATGTGTTTGCAGGGGCCTTTACCCCCACCCGGTCGGGCGAGATGCCGATCGGGGCACCACGATTGAGCGCCTTGAGCCCGGTGAGTGCCCATGTGGAGGCTCACCTGGTCCGACTGCGGGACACGGTGGCGGGTAACCTTGGCCATCCCATCGGCCTGGGAGCCGTGGTGACCGCCGACTATTTCCTCAACTGCGCGGAGACCCGCGACGGGCTGCACGCCAGTTTTGGCGCTGACGCCATCGACATGGAATCAGGGGCCGTGGACCAGGTGGCCCGGGCCTGGGGGGTGCCGCTCTATGTGATCCGCACCCTGTCGGACCTGGCCGGGGCCGAGAGCCATGTGAGCTATCTGCAGATGGTGCAGATGGCGGCGGCAAACTCGGCGCTCTGTGTTCCGGCCCTGCTGGCGATCCTGGCCGACTCTGCTTAAGGAACGGATCATGAACCTGCTCCAGATCCTGCTGATCCTCGCCCTTGTGGCGGCCGCTGTTGGTTTTACCTGGGCCCTGATGGAGCGTGGGCGGGCCAATCGGGCCGAGGCGCGCTCCTGGAGCCTGCAGGATGCAGCCTCACGGCTGAAGCTGATCGAGGAGCAAGGTGGGCGAAATGCGGCCATCATCCAGGCCGAGGCGGCCAGCGCCATCGCCGAGCAGGTGCTGAAGCGGGCCGATGAGACCTTCCACAATCGTGAGCAGTTGGCCCAGGCGCGGCTGGAGGCTCAGCTCAAGCCAGTGGCCGAGACCCTGGCCAAGTTCCAGGAACAGGTGGTGGCCGTCGAGAAGACCCGGGCCGAGGAGACCGGCGGTCTGAAGGCCCAGATCAGTCAACTGTTGCTGGCCTCGACGGCCACCCAGGAGGAGGCCCGCAAGCTCTCGACGGCGCTGCGGCGGGGGGCGGGTGTGCAGGGGCGCTGGGGCGAGCAGACCCTGCGCAATGTGCTCGACGCCGCCGGCCTCAACAGTCGCTATGACTTTGACGAACAGACCTCCACCGACACCGAGGAGGGCCGCCGCCGTCCCGATGTGACCGTGCGCCTGCCGGGCGGGGCGGTGTTTGTCATTGATGCCAAGTGTTCGCTGAACGCCTTTCTGGAGGCCCAGGACGCCACCGACGATGCGGTGCGCGAAGCCTGCTATGTGCGCCATACCCAGAGCGTGCGGTCCCACATGATCGGCCTGTCGGCCAAGACCTATTGGGACCAGTTCAATCAGGGTTCACCGGACTTCGTGGCCATGTTCATCCCCGGCGACAGCTTCCTGGCTGCGGCCCTGGACCGGGCGCCGGACCTGATGACCGAGGCCATGGACAAGCGGGTGCTGGTGGTGACCCCCACCACCCTGTTCGCCCTGTGCAAGGCGGTGGTCTATGGCTGGCGGGTGGAGGAGCAGGCGGCCAATGCCCAGGAGATCTCCAAGCTGGGGCGGGAGCTTTACAAGCGCCTGTCGGTGATGGGCGGCCATGCGGCCTCGGTGGGCAAGGCCCTGGAGCAGGCCGTCGGCAAGTACAATGCCTTCGTCGGCTCGCTGGAGACCCAGGTGATGACCCAGGCCAGGCGCTTTGAGGACCTGCAGGTGGACCATGTGGGCAAGGACATGCCTGAGCTGGGGCCGGTGGAAACCGCTGTTCGCCCCCTGACCAAGTTGGCCCATGAGGTGGAAGGCGAGACAGGGTCTGTCGTCGCCTTGACGCTCCCCGGTCGCTCGCCTACCTGAAAACCCATGGCCCTACGTGACATCCTGGTTGTTCCCGACCCCGTTCTGAAGCAGGTCTCCACCCCCGTCGAGACGGTGGACGACGCCCTGCGCGCCCTGATGGACGATATGCTGGAGACCATGTACGCCGCGCCGGGCATCGGACTGGCGGCGATCCAGGTGGGCGTGGCCAAGCAGGTGATCGTCATGGACCTGGCTCGCCCGGAAGAGCCGCCGGCCCCGCAGTACTTCGTCAATCCACAGATCCTCTGGTCGTCTGAAGACACCGCCCCCTATGAAGAGGGCTGCCTGTCGGTACCGGAGATCTATGACGAGGTGGAGCGTCCGGCCCGGGTGAAGCTGAAGTACCTCAACTATCACGGCCAGGAAGTGATCGAGGATGCCGAGGGGCTCTATGCCGTCTGCATCCAGCACGAGATGGACCATCTCAAAGGCGTGCTGTTCATCGACTATCTCTCGCGGCTGAAGCGCGACCGGGCTGTGGCCAAGGTCAAGAAGATGGTGCGCGCGGGCTGAGTGGGGGCGAGGGGGCGGCAAGTCCTGGATAAAACCCACCGCCCCGACCAAGCTCCCCCCGGAGCTCGATCCGCCAAACTCGGCACCGTTTCCAGGCCGGGGTCGTGGCGATCTTCCAAGCGGGCCGACAGGCGCTGCCGGGCCCGCAAGATCGGACACAGGACCCTAGCAGAGGATTTTGCGTTTCGGCCGCTGTAATCACCCATTTTGAGTAAGCGAGTTTCGGGCGTGGTGGCTCCGGGTTCCCTAACGGGCGTGGCGCGGCTACACCCGCCACCATGCGCTTGGCCTTTCTTGGAACTCCCGACTTTGCCGTGACCTGCCTGGCGGCCCTGGTGGAGGCCGGTCACGAGGTGGTGGTGATCTATTCCCAGCCCCCGGCCCCCCGGGGGCGAGGCCAGGACCTGAAGCCCTCTCCGACCCACGCCTTTGGCCTGGCCCATGGCATACCGGTGCGGACTCCCGCCTCCATGCGCGACCCCGATGAGATCGCGGCCTTTGCCGCTCTAGACCTGGAGGCAGCAGTGGTGGTGGCCTTTGGCCAGATACTGCCGGCTGAAGTGCTTGATGCGCCGAGGCAGGGGGCTTTCAACCTACATGCCTCGCTGCTGCCGCGCTGGCGGGGGGCAGCGCCGATCCAGCGGGCGATCATGGCCGGTGACGCGGTGACCGGGGTCGAGGTGATGCAGATGACGCAGGGACTGGACGAGGGGCCAGTGCTGGCCTCAAGGGCCCTCCGGATCGACGCCCTGGAGACCGCCGGGACCCTGCACGACCGGTTGGCGCAGGTGGGTGCGAACCTGCTGGTGGAGACGATGGCTGCCGTCGCAGCCGAGCAGGCGGTGGCCACGCCCCAGGCCCAGGAGGGTCTGACCTATGCCAAGAAGATCCGGCCCAAGGAGGCGCGGCTGAAATGGACCCGCCCGGCGCTGGAGATCGATCGCAAGATCAGGGGGCTTTCGCCCTTTCCGGGTGCCTGGTTTGAACTGCCCACCGACAAGGGCCCTGTGCGGGTCAAGGCCTTGCTGTCTCAGGTGGAAGACGGCCTGGGCGCACCGGGTCAGGTGCTGGACGATGGGTTGCTGATCGCCTGTGACGAGGGCGCTGTGCGGCTGCTGCGGGTGCAGCGGGAAGGCCGGGGGCCGCAGGCAGCGGCCGACTTCCTGCGCGGCTTGCCGGTGGCGGCGGGCACGGTCCTGGCCTGATGCCCCGCTACCGGATGGTGATCGAGTATGACGGGCGGCCCTATCGCGGCTTCCAGGCCCAGGCCGGTCTGGCCACCGTCCAGGGATCGCTGGAGCGCGCGGTGCAGGCCTTTTGCGGCGAGGACGCGCGGGTCAATGGGGCCGGGCGCACCGACAGCGGGGTCCATGCCCTGGGCCAGGTGGTGCATGTGGACCTGGAAAAGGCCTGGCGGGCCGATGTGGTGCGAAATGCCATCAATGCCCACCTGGTGCCCGAACCGATCTGCGTGCTGTCAGCGGAGGTGGCGCAGGGGGACTGGCATGCAAGGTTCTCGGCCACCGAGCGGCGCTATATCTACCGGATCCTCAACCGCGAGAGCCCGCCGGCCTTGGACCGGGGCCGGGTGTGGCACGTGAAGAAGCCGCTGGATGCGCAGGCCATGCATCTGGCCGCCCAGGCCCTGGTGGGTCACCACGACTTCACCACCTTTCGCGACCTGGCCTGTCAGGCCCGCTCGCCGATGAAGACCCTGGATCTGGCGCAGGTTCGCCGCGAGGGAGATGAGGTGGTGCTGGCGTTTGCCTCCCGTTCCTTCCTCCATCGCCAGGTGCGGTCTATGGCCGGAACCCTGGCCGAGGTGGGGGTGGGGCGCTGGGCGATCCCCGACGTGGCTGCTGCCCTGGCCGCCCGCGACCGCACCGCCTGCGGCCCGGTGGCGCCGGCTGACGGGCTCTATCTCACCGGGGTGGGGTACGAGGCGGATTGACGTCGGCGACACAGCTGCCGCCATCCAGAACGTCATCCTCGGGCGCCGCCCGAGGGTCCATGATCTCCGAGGGGCCGCAAGAGTCACGAGTGGCACCGCCGCACCCATCCCCCAACCACGGTGATCATGGGTCGTCGGGACGGGGCCCGACGAAGACGTTCAGGGGGCGGGGGCTCACGGCCAGACCCTCCCCAGGGGGCTGGACCATCTGACTCCGCCTAAACCTTGAACGCCTCGAAATAACGCGCAATCAGGCGTTCGTAGACGGCCTGGAGCTGGCGGATCTCGGCCACCGGCGCGTGTTCGTTCACCGCGTGCATGGTCTTGCCCACCAGGCCCAGTTCCACCACCGGGCAGAGGGCGCGGATGAAGCGGGCATCAGAAGTGCCGCCGGTGGTGGAGAGTTCCGGCCCCTTGCCGGTGATATCGGTGACGGCCGCGGCCACCACGTCGGTAAAGGCCCCCGGCTCGGTGAGGAAGGCCTCGCCGCTGATGGAGGGTGTCACCACGATATTGCCCTGGAAGCCGGCCAGGGCCTCACGGGCCTCAGCTCCGATCCAGTCGGCCAGGGCCTGGCCGGTATGGTTGGGGTTGAAGCGGATATTGAGCCGGCCCCTGGCGCTGGCGGGAATGACATTGGTGGTGGGATTGCCCACATCCACCGTGGTGACCTCCAGGTTCGAGGGCTGGAAGCCCAGGAACCCCTGGTCCAGCTCATGGTCCAGCAGCTTGGCCAGCAGGGCGATCAGGACCGGTACCGGATTGGCCGCCCGGTGGGAATAGGCCACGTGGCCCTGGATGCCCTCCACCAGGATCTCGACATTGATCGAACCCCGGCGGCCGATCTTGATCATGTCCCCGAAGGTCTCGGCGCTGGAGGGCTCGCCCACCACGCAGTGATCGATGATCTCGCCCTCCACCAGCAGGGTCTCAACCACGCGCTTGGTGCCGTCGGTGGCGACACCTTCTTCGTCGCCGGTGATCAGGAAGGAGAGCGAGCCAGTCACCTGGCCAACCTCGATGGCTTTGGCGGCGGCGGCGGCGAAGGCCGCCACGCCGCTCTTCATGTCCACCGCGCCCCGGCCGATCAGCACCCCGTCGATGATGTCGGCCGCAAAGGCCTCCGAACTCCAGGCCCCGGCATCGCCCACCGGCACCACATCGGTGTGGCCGGCAAAGCAGAGGTTGGGCTGCGCGGTGCCATAGCGGGCATAGAGGTTCTCGATCTCGCCGAACTTCATCCGCCGACAGGCAAAGCCCAGGCCCTCCAGGGTCTGCTGCACGATGTCCATGGCCCCGGCGTCCACCGGCGTTACCGAGGGGCGGCGGATCAGGTCCTGGGTCAGGGCGATGGCGTCGAGCATGGCCTAGTCCCGTAGCAGTTCGTTGATGGAGGTCTTGGAGCGGGTCCGTTCGTCGACGGTCTTGACGATCACCGCGCAATTGATCGAGGGCAGGCCTTCGCCAAAGGGGCTGGGCATGGAGCCGGGCATGATCACCGAATAGGGCGGCACCTCGCCCTGGAACACCTCACCGGTCTTGCGATCGACGATGCGGGTGGTGGAGGTGATGAAGGTGCCCATGGACAGCACGCTGCCCCGGCGGACGATGACGCCCTCGGCCACTTCGGACCGGGCCCCGATGAAGCAGTCGTCTTCGATGATGGTGGGGTTGGCCTGCAGGGGCTCCAGCACCCCGCCGATGCCGGCACCGCCCGAGAGGTGGACGTTCCTGCCGATCTGGGCGCAGGAGCCCACCGTGGCCCAGGTGTCCACCATGGTGCCTTCACCCACATAGGCCCCGATGTTCACGAAGGAGGGCATCAGCACCACATTGCGGGCGATGTGGGCCCCGCGCCGGACCACGCAGCCGGGGACGGCGCGGAAGCCTGAGGCCTCAAAGGCGGCGGCGTCCCAGCCGGTGAACTTGGACGGTACCTTGTCCCAGTAGGGGCCGGGGGCCGGGGCCTCCATCAGCTGGTTGGGGTTCAGGCGGAAGGACAGCAGGATGGCCTGCTTGGCCCACTGGTGGGTGGTCCAGACCCCGTCATCGCCCCGGGTGGCAACCCGCAGGGTGCCGGCGTCCAACTGGTTGAGGGTTTCCTCGACCGCCTCGCGGACCGGGCCCTTGGTGGCGGTGTTGACGCTGTCGCGCGCCTCCCAGGCAGCTTCAATGACGGAATTCAGGTCTTGGGACATCAGGCGATTTCCTTGCGCCGCGCCGCCGTCAGGAACGGGGCGAGCTTGGCGGTCTTGTGGTGGACGAATGGGGCGGTGGAGGCCGGGGCCCGGGTACCCACCAGGACGGTGGTCATGCCCAGGTCGAAGGCCGGTTTCAGATTGCGCTCGGAGTCTTCAAAGAAGGCCGTGGCGTGAGGGTCCATCCCGTGGGCGGCGATCATCCGCTCAAAACCCACCGGGTCGGGCTTGGGGGTAAAGCCGAAGGAGTGGATGTGGAACACCTCGTCGAACAGGTGGTCCAGGCCCAGATGGGCCAGGACCCGCTCGGCATGGCGGTCATCGGCATTGGTGAAGATCAGCCGGCGGCCGGGCAGGGCCGCCAGCGCGGCCAGCAGGTCGGCGTCGTGGGCCAACAGGTCCAGGGAGAGGTCGTGGAACAGGGCGTGGAAGTCAGCCGGGTCCACCCCATGGTTCAGCATGAGGCCGCGCAGGGTCAGGCCATGTTCGGCCAGGTACTGCTTTTGCAACACAAAGGCCTGGTCGCGGGGCAGGCCGGTGACCTTGGCCACGAAGTCGGTCATCCGCCCCTCGACCTGACCCATGAAGCCCGACTCCTCAGGATAGAGGGTGTTGTCGAGGTCAAACAGCCAGGTGTCGATATGGGAAAGGTCGGGACTCATCGGGTGATGAGGGTGCCCGAGCCGTGCTCGGTGAACAGCTCCACCAGCATGGCGTGGGGGCGGCGACCATCCAGGATGACCACGGCCTCGACGCCGGACTCCACTGCGGCGAGAGCGGTCTCCAGCTTGGGGATCATGCCGCCCGACGCGACGCCGGTGGCGATGGCTGCGCGCGCCTCCCCCACGCTCATCTCGCGGATCAGTTCGCCGTCGGCCCCCAGCACGCCGGCGACGTCGGTGAGCAGCAGCATGCGCTTGGCCCGCAGGGCTCCGGCCAGGGCGCCGGCCACGGTGTCGGCGTTGATATTGAAGGTCTGGCCTTCTTCGGAAACCCCGATGGGGGCGATCACCGGGATATAGTCATGCTCGGCGGAGATCAGGCCCTCGATGAGTTGCGGATCGATCCGGGTGGGTTCGCCCACGAAGCCCAGGTCGACGGCCTGTTCGATCAGGCTGTCAGGGTCCTTCTGGGTGCGGACCACCTTCTTGACCGTAATCAGCCGCGCGTCCTTGCCCGACAGACCCACGCCGCGCACATCGGCCTCGGCGCCGGCGAGCGTGATCCAATTGGCGATCTCCTTGTTGATGGCCCCCGACAGCACCATCTCGGCGACCTCCATGGTGGCCTCGTCGGTCACCCGCAGGCCGTCGATGAAGGTCGACTTGACCCCGGCCTTGTCCAGCATGCGGGAGATCTGCGGCCCGCCGCCATGGACCACCACCGGATGCAGGCCCAGGAGCTTCAGCAGCACAGCGTCGGCGGCGAACAGACGCGCCACAGATTCCTGACCCATGGCGTGGCCGCCATACTTGATCACAACGGTCTCGCGGTCGTAGCGCTGGATATAGGGCAGGGCCTCGGCCAGGGTCTTGGCGGTGGCCCAGCCTTGCTCTTCAGGGGTCTCGGTCACGTCGCTACGCACTCCGTCGGCTCGGAGGCGTCGATTAGCCGACGCGGGGGTCGCTGTCACCTTTGGGGGTTATAGGGCGAACCCTCTCGCCCCTCAGATCGACCGGGCCACCACCTCTTTCATGATCTCCGAGGTGCCGCCGTAGATGCGTTGGACGCGGGCGTCGCGCCATAGGCGGGCGATGGGGTACTCGTTCATGTAGCCGGCCCCACCGTGCAGTTGCAGGGCCGCGTCGCAGACCTCCCATTGCAGTTCGGTGTGGAACAGCTTGGCGGCGGAAGCCTCGGCGGCGGTGAGTTCGCGCCTCAGGTGGCGAGCCATGCACCAGTCCAGATGGGCCCAGCCGGCCTGGAGCTTGGCCTTCAGGGCCCCCAGGGTGAAGCGGGTGTTCTGGAAGTCGAAAATGGTCTGCTTGAAGGCCTTGCGGTCTTTGGTGAATTTCACCGCCTCATCAAAGGCCCGTTGGGCCCCGGCCTGACCGGCGATGGCGATCTGCAGTCGCTCCTGGGGCAGTTGGCTCATCAGATAGGCGAAACCCCGTCCCTCCTCGCCAATGCAGTTGGTGATTGGGATGCGAACGTCCTCGAAGAACAGTTCGGAGGTGTCGGCCGAGTGCTGGCCGATCTTGTCGAGGTTGCGCCCGCGCTTGAAGCCCGGGCGGTCGGTCTCCACCAGGACCAGCGAGATGCCCTTGGAGCCGGCGGTGGGATCGGTCTTGGCCACCACCACCACCAGGTCGGCGTTCTGGCCGTTGGTGATGTAGGTCTTGGAGCCGGAAACCACATAGTGGTTGCCGTCGCGGATGGCGGTGGTGCGCACGCCCTGGAGATCGGAGCCCGCCCCCGGCTCGGTCATGGCGATGGCGGTGATGACCGTGCCCGAGACCATGCCCGGCAGCCAGCGCCGCTTCTGCTCCTCGGAGCCATAGTTGATGATGTAGTCGACGACGATGTCCGACTGCAGGGTGATGCCTGCCGAAGAGCCGGCATAGGACAACTCCTCGCCGATGATGGCGTTGTAGCGGTAGTCCAGGCCCAGCCCGCCATATTCCGCCGGCACCTGGGGACAGAGCAGACCTGCCTCACCGCAGGCCAGCCAGAAGGCCCGGTCCACCACGCCCTCGGCTTCCCAGCGGTCCAGATGGGGGATCAGGTGGACGGCGTAGAACTTGCGCACCTGGTCGCGGAACATCTCCAGGTCGGCATCATAGATGGCGCGGGTGGCGGTCTCGAGCATGGCGGGGTTCTCCGGGTCGGGTCGCTGCCGATTTAGCGCCCTCACGCGGCGTCAGGGAAGGGAGGGGGCACCTCTGGGCACGGCTGGGAACCCAGGTTAACGCGGATTTGGTATTGACGGTTGGATCGTGATTCTGTGGTGGCCTTGATTCGACGAGGCTGCGATGAGCGACGACGACCTGGATTTTGAGCTTCCGCGCGCGCGGCTGGCTCTGCTTCTGGAAGAGTTCTCCCGCATAGACGACGTACGCGAGCCCTGCCGGGTCATGTACCCGCTGTCGGAAGTGCTCTTGCTGGTGACCTGTGGCACGATCTGCTCGTGCGACGACTTCGACGACATCGTCTTCTGGGGCGAGAACCACCTTACGTTCCTACGGCGGTTCTCTGAGTTTCATTTCGGAATTCCCGGTGCCCGATGGCTGCGGATCCTCTTCAACCGGATCGATCCAGCCCTGTTCGCCCCCTGCTTCGAAGCCTGGACCGCCTCGCTCTGGCCTGATCGTCACGAGCTGATCGCGATCGACGGCAAGACCGCCCGGCGCACCCATGATCGCCGGGCCGGCCTCAAGGCCCTACACACCCTCAGCGCCTACGCCAGCATGGCCGGCCTGGTGCTGGCCCAGACCAGCGTGCCGCAGAAGGCCAATGAAATCATCGCCATCCCCGACCTGCTCGATCAGCTGGCTGCGGCCGGGCAACTTCAAGGCGCGACCGTCACCATCGACGCCATGGGATGTCAGGTTGAGATCGCCCAGAAGATCCTCGACCACCAGGCCGACTACATCCTGCCGATGAAGGGCAACCAGCCCACCTTGGCCCGTGACCTCCGCAGCTACTTCGCAACCGCGCCTGACCAGGAGACCGTGAGCTTCACCACCCTCGAAAAGGGCCACGGCCGGATCGAACGACGCATCTACACCGCCTCGCGCAATGTCGACTGGATCAGCTCCGACCGCGCCTATCCCGGCCAGCCCCGCTTCAAGGGCATCCGCACCCTCGTCAAGGTCGAAGACCAGACTGAACTGGCCAACAAGTGCACCTTCGACACCCGATACTACATCACCTCCACACCCCTCGACATCCACAGGCTGGCCAAGGCAATCCGCAGTCACTGGGCCGTCGAGAGCCTGCACTGGTCCCTCGATGTCACCTTCAATGAGGACCAGTCGCGCTATCGCGCTCGCCACGGAGCCCAGAACATGGCCGTCGTCCGACGCTTCGCCTTCAACCTCATCAAGCGCACCCACCTCAAGGCCGGAGGCACCAAGTCCAAGTCCACTGCCGGCGCAAGCTTGAAATCAAAACGAAAAGTCGCCGGAT
>JANPAO010000539.1:0-5853 GCA_031429955.1 Phenylobacterium sp.
TGGTCACCTGGGCCTGGCGCGCCCAAAGATAGGCCCCGAAAGTGGCCCCACACAGCACCAGCACCAACAGGGCGCGAGCCCAGTAGCGACCAAAGCCTGCGAAGAGCGAGATGATCACCCCCAGCAGGCCCGCTGCGGCAGCCACCAGCGCCACCTTGGGAGCCCATTCCAGGGCGATCACGCCAAGGCCGGTCTTCCAGTCCATCAGGCCATAGCGGGTGCCCAGCATCCCAGCGCCCACCATGAGAGCTGGGGCCAAGGCCACCAGGGTCGCGAGATTGAGATAGGCTCCTGCGAAACCTCCACCGGACTTGCGCGCGGGCGCGCGGGGCGTCGCCGGCAAGGCCAGCGGCGCGTCGTCCGTCATTTCCGCCCGAGGCAGGGCCTCAGGTGCCGAGGCGTGCGGCCTCGGCTCAGCGGGAAAAGGGCTCGCGGCTTCCGCCGGGGCCTCCTCAGCGGGGAAGGCCGCAAGGGGCTGCGGGCTCGTGTGGCCCTCCTCCGAGGCTGGGCTGGCCGCCGGAGACCAGGCCGTTGGATCGGCATGAGCCTCGGTGGGTACCGCCGGCTCTGGGGCGTATATCTTCGGCTCGGGCGGCGCGGCCAGGGCCACGCCAGCCGCTGCGGCGGCCGTGGCGGTGGGCAGCACATAGCCAGCCATTCGAGTGCGGATCAGCTTCTTGTCGATCTTGCCAGTGGCACCCAGGGGGATGTCATCGACGAAGACCACGTCGTCGGGGGTCCACCACTTGGCGATCTTGCCTTCCAGAAAGGCCAGGAACTCCTCCTTGGTGGACTCCTGGCCCGGGCGCAGCTTGACCAGCAACAGCGGGCGTTCGTCCCACTTGGGGTGGGGCATGCCGATCACAGCGGCCAGCTCGGCCTTCCGGTGGCCAGCGGCGATGTTCTCGATCTCGATCGTGCTGATCCATTCGCCGCCGGACTTGATGACGTCCTTGGCGCGGTCGGTGATCTGCATGAAGCCATGCTCGTCGAGGGTGGCCACGTCGCCGGTGTCGAAGAAGCCCTGGTCGTCGAGGATGTGCCCCCCGTCGCCCCGGAAATACTCGCCCACCACGAAGGGGCCTTTCACCAGCAGCTTGCCGAAGGTGTGGCCGTCACGAGGCAGGTCGTGGCCCGCGTCGTCGGTGAGCCGCAGGTCGATGCCCAGGGGCGGGCGACCCTGCTTGAGTTGATAGCGAAGTTGATCCTCGGCGCTCATGGCCGCGATCTTGTGGTTCGGCGTGGCCTGGGTCCCCAGCGGTGAGGTCTCGGTCATGCCCCAGGCGTGGGTGACGGCGACGCCGTAGTCGTCTCGGAAGGCGCGCACGATGGCCTCGGGCACCGCCGATCCACCGATCACCACGCGCTTGAGCGTGCTCAGGGTCCCGTTGGTGTCGCGCAGATGGGTCAGCAGCATCTGCCAGACCGTCGGCACCGCGGCAGAGAAAGTGACCTGCTCGCTCTCCAGCAATTCGTGGATCGAGGCCCCATCCAGCTTGGCCCCGGGCATCACCAGCTTGGCGCCAACACCAGGCGCGGAGAAGGCCACGCCCCAGGCATTGGCATGGAACATCGGCACCACCGGCAGAACGGTATCGGTGGCCCCGATCCCCAGCACGTCGCCGCCCATGGTCACCAGGGTGTGCAGGAAGTTAGACCGGTGGCTGTAGAGCACGCCCTTAGGATTGCCGGTGGTCCCAGAGGTATAGCAGAGCCCTGCGGGGGAATTCTCGTCAAAGCCACCCCAGGCCGCGTCCTCGGAGACCTGGGAGATGAGGCTCTCATAGGCATGGGCACCGGGCAGGTCGGCGGTCATGTGGCCGTCGTCGGTGAAGACGATGATGTGCTGAACGGTGGGGATTTGATCTCGGATGCCGGCCAGGATCGGCAGGAAGGTCAGGTCGGTGAAGATGACCTTATCTTCGGCGTGGTTGATGATGTAGACCAGTTGCTCGGAGAACAGGCGCGGATTGAGGGTGTGGCAGACCGCGCCCATGCCCATGATGCCGTACCAGGCCTCGATGTGGCGCGCGGTGTTCCAGGCCAGGGTGGCGACCCGGTCGCCCGGCTGGATATTCAGACCCCGCAGCACATTGGACACCCGCTTGGCCCGGGCATGAACCGCGGCGTAGGTGGTGCGGACCATTGGTCCCTCGACAGAGCGCGAGACGATCTCGCGGTCGCCGTGCCAGGACTTGGCGTGATCGAGGATACGATCAACCGTCAGCGGCCAGTCCTGCATCCTGCCTTGCATCGAAGAACGTCCTCCCAAATCAGCCGCTTACGGGCACCGACAAGCTAGTGAGGCCCGCGCGCCGATGCAACGCCGCGCGCCCATCACGCGAGGGCTAGGCGCGCATTTTCTTCAGCGGTGGGCCGCCGGCCAGCGCCCGATGCCGCCATTCTCGATCAGCATCCCGGTCAGGGTGCGGTCGGTATGCTGGGCCCGCCAGGTCAGCATGGCCTGGGCCTGGGCGAGAATCCTGGCCGGATCGGTCACAGGCGTGCGCCATGTGGGATCGGCGGCAAGGTCGAAACAAAGCCAAGAGCCATCGCCAAACTGGACATAGGCGGTCTCCTCATTGCGAAGCACCGCCAGGTTCTGCTGTTCCAGCCTGCGGTCCCAAGGCCAGGCCTGAGGCCCCTTGGCGATGTTGGTCCCGCGCCAGTCAAACTCCCAGTGCGCCGCAGCCCGCCACTGCGGCGGGGGCTCGGCCCTCAGGAAGGGCGTCAGCGGCAGACCGTCACACTGGTCTGGAACCTCGATCCCCATGGCCTCACACAAGGTGGGCAGGATGTCGACGTTCTCGGTAAACTGGGTCACCACCGTGCCATGGCCCCGCCTTTCCCGTGGGTCCCTGACAATGTTGAGGATGTGGTAGCTCTGCTCAAAGAAACCCGCCTTCTGGATCAGACCGTGGTCGCCCAGTTGCTCGCCGTGGTCGGCAGTCACCACAATGAAGGTATCCTCCCACTGACCCCGCGCCTTCAGGGCGTCCCAGAGACGTCCCAGTTGATGGTCAACCTCGGAGATCATGCCGAAGTACTGAGCCTTCAGGTTCGCCATCTCCAGGGGGTCAGCGGGGGCGGCTATGGCGCGCAGCAGGCCATCGTGCAGACGGTGGCGAGCTTCTGACGGTGCAATCGGCGGGGCCATGTCGGCGGGGTCATACATCGTCGCGAAGTGACCCGCCGCCGCATAGGGCGGGTGCGGTCGGAGCTGGGAGAGGTGGGCAAACCACGGCCGGTCCTGACGGTCGATCCAGTCCACAAGCATGTCGGTGTGGTAGGCTGACAAACTATGCTCGGCAGGCCGGCCCGGTTCGCCGGCGACCGCGCCCTCATAGTCGTCGGGAGCCTCGTACCCCAGGCTCCGCAGCCAACGGACCCAGACGCCGGGGTCATGGGTAGCGAAGTTCAGCCCGACCTCAAACCCCGGCAAGATCCCCTCCCAGGACTTGAACCGAGGATCGTCGGGGCCGCTGGCGTCGCGGGGGTCGACGGCCTGGTCGGTATAGCCAAAGAGGGTCGGGACATAACCGGCCCGCCGTGCGGCCAGGGCCACATTGTCCAGCCGCCGGTCCAGGGGCGTGCCATTGGCCACCACCCGATGATTGAGCTGGTAGGTGCCTGTGTAGAGGCTAGCCCGCCCCGGGCTGCAGGGGGCGGCCTGGCTGTAGTGCCGCGCAAAGCGTACTCCCTGCGCCGCCAAGCCATCTAGGTTCGGGGTCTGAACCACGGGGTGTCCCGCGCCGGAGAGCGCATCGCCACGGAACTGGTCAAGGGTGATGAAGAGGATGTTCACGGCCGGCACAATGGACGATCATTCTACCCAAAGGAACGCGGAGAGACGATATGGCTGCGGTGCGATACTTGGTCAGGGACGTCGATGCGACGGTGGCCTTTTATGTGGAGGCCCTGGGGTTCGAACTGAGGCAACAGTTTGGGCCAGCCATGGCTATTCTCGGTCACGGCGATCTGACCCTCTGGGTTGCAGGCCCCCAGGCCTCAGCGGCGCGACCTATGCCCGACGGGCGTCAGCCGGAACCGGGGGGTTGGAACCGGATCGTCCTGGAAGTTCAGGATATTGAGGCCACGGTCTCGGCGCTACAGGCGCGGGGTGCGGCGTTCCGCAACGCGATCATCACAGGCCCGGGCGGGCGTCAGGTCCTGGTGGAAGACCCATCCGGAAACGCCATCGAACTCTTCCAACCCGGTTAGACCGCGTGGCGGATCGACCAGGCTTCGGCGGAGTCGGCGGCGGGACCCGATGCGTCGATCCGGGTCCAGGTGATCGGGCCAAGATCTCGATCCATCTGCTTTGAAAGGGTCGCCAGAGAGGCGTCGGAGGCGTCGCCCGTGCGGCCTTGGATTCGGGGCGCGAGGATCTCCGGCGGGGCCTCCAGCCAGACGCCGAGGAACCGGACGCCCGCCTGGTGGGCGATAGCCTGAGCCTGGGCGCGGCGTTGGGGTTGCAGGAAGGTAGCATCCAGCACTGCCGCGCGCCCTGCCGCCAGCAGGGCCTGGGCTTCTGCAAACATGAGCTCATAGACCTGATCATAGGCGGCGGGGCCATAGGCATCCGGCGGCACCGGCACATTGTGGGCCACGCCCATAAGCCGCTTGCGAACCTCGTCGGTCCGCAACACTACGGCACCAGGCGCAGCGCCAAGCCCTGGGGCTACCAGCCTTGCGAAGGTAGACTTGCCGGTGCCGGACAACCCGCCCACCGCCGCCAGGGTTGGGGCCACCGGGGTCAGGTGAGCCAGGGCCGCATCGAGGTAGGCGAGGGCACCGGCATCATCGCCGCTATTGGCGCAGACATGGGCGCGAACCGCCGCCCGCACCGACAGCATCAAGGGCAGCGCGGCTAAGCCCGCGTGTAGGTCCAGGCCTCGCCCGCGCCCTGCCTGGTCGAGATAGGCCGAGAGCACCCGCACGGCCGCATCCGAGCGCCGCCGGAACTGGAGATCCATCAGCAGGAAGGCCAGGTCGTACTGGACATCGATCTCCGACAGCACGTCATTGAATTCGATACAGTCAAACAGGATCGGCCGCCCATCCTCCAGCAGGATGTTCCCCAGGTGCAGGTCGCCGTGGCAATGACGGCCAAGGCCCCCGGCCTGTCGTGCGTCCAGCAGGGGGGCCTGTCGGGCAAACTCGATCTCCGTGGCCGCAACCACCTGTTCCACCCGATCCTGCCCCAGGCGCGGTGCCAAGCCGCGCAGCAGGTGGGTGTTGGAGTCGATGGTGTATTTCAGGGCCTTGCCCCCGCCCCCCTCGGGTCGGATCGCCGCGACGGCGTGGAAGTCAGCGACCGTTCGCCCCAGGGCTTCGGCCAGGGGTCCGTCAACGGTCCAAGGCTGGGCCGAGAGCACCGCGTGCTCATCGAAGCGGCGCATCTCCAGGACGAACTCAACGGTCTCGCCGGCCCCTTCAAGCTCCAAGGCCCCGCTGCCCGCGCGGGTGACCCGGCGGACCGCACGATAGATGTCGGAGGCTGCGGCCCGATTGAACCTCAGTTCCCGCTCCAGCGCCCAGTGGCGCAACTCCAGAGTCGAGTAGTTCAGATAGCCCAGATCGACGTGACGCTTGACCTTGAAGGCTTGGTCACCGGCCAGATAGACACGGGCACAGGCGGTCTCGATCATCCGTTCGCACCGGGCGGCGAACCAGGCGGCGACCTCGACTTCCTGATCGTCGGTCAAGGATAGAGCCGCTGGGTCGTCCAGCGCTCGCCGGCCTTCTGGAACACCAGCCGCTCATGCAGTCGGAAGGGGCGGTCGCGCCAGAATTCGATGACCTGTGGCGCGATGCGGAAACCCCGCCAGTGGGGCGGGCGCGGCACCTTGC
>JANPAO010000540.1:0-8683 GCA_031429955.1 Phenylobacterium sp.
GCCCTGATCGGCGTGGTGGTCGGGCTGATTCCCGGATTGGGAGCCTCGGCGTCTGTCTGGATCGCCTATGGACACGCACGACAGACCCACCCCTCTGAGACGCCCTATGGCGAAGGGGCGATTGCCGGCGTCATCGCACCAGAGGCTGCCAACAACTCCAAGGAGGGCGGCTCCCTGATCCCGACCCTCTTCCTGGGAATCCCCGGCTCGTCAGGCATGGGAATTCTGCTGGCCGCCTTTGCCACCCTTGGCGTCGAGGTTGGCCCTCGGATGCTGAGTAAGGATCCCGGATTCATCTTCCTGATGGGATGGTCAAACATCGGCTCCAATCTGCTGGCGGTGCCGCTCTGCCTGGCGCTGGCACCGGCCATGGCGCGTTTCGCCAGCCTGCAACGTCGTCAGGTCATCCCCGTCGCCCTGGCAGCGGCCCTGGCCGCCACGGCCATGACCCAGCCTGGCATCTCGGTTCTCGTCCAGCTCGTGGTATTTGCGGGGCTGGGCCTGGTCTTGAGATCTGCCGACCTTCCCAGAGCCCCTCTCTTGCTGGGCTTTGTCCTTGGGCCGGGACTGGAGTCCGGGCTTATTCGTTCGGTCATGGTCTATGGTTGGGACGGGCTCCTGCGCCCTGGAGTCCTGATAATTCTCGCGCTTGCGGCAAGCTTTTCAGGGGTTGCACTCTGGATGCGCCGACGCCAGGTGAGCCCCACAATCGAGTCCAGCAACTGGCCTAAGGTGCCGGCAACAGCGGCAACGGCGCTGCTCTGCGCAGCAGCTCTTTGCGTCGCAGCAACCTTGCCGATCACCGGAGCCGGGATCATAGTCATCGCTAGCGTGCTTGGGCTTGGGACCTCAGTCTATCTGCTGGTGGGGGCACAGAAACCTCCCGACGCCCAGGACATCCCTCAGACCCCCGATACCCCCGACCTCGCGATCCTTGGCCTGCTGCTTGGCGCGGTGGCCATCGCAGGCCTGATCGGCCTGCCCATTGCGCTGGGGGGCTTTGTCTGTTTGGCCTTGGTCCTCTACGGGGGTGTCGGCTATCCAAGGGCGGGCCTTGTCGCCCTCCTCGCGGCTGGTGCCGTCCTTGGCCTGAAAGCCCTCCAACCGTGACTCACGATCAGGCCGCCATCTTCCCGAGATTGTCACCCGACGACCTGGTGGGGCTTGCGCACGCCGCCTGGCGGCACGGGCTGCGTCATTGCGGCGACTGTGGCGGCTATCACATGATCTGGGGATCCATGCGAGCCGCCGGACTTCACCGAGGTCTGGTGGCCGATGAGCCCTTCTTGGTGCCGCGCCTGTTGACTGCGCTTTCTCCCGGGGCGCGGGTATTCATCGCGGGCTCGGCCGATCCTGCGGTCCTGGATCTGGTGGCTCGAAGCGCTGTGGGGATGCCGCTGACCATCCTGGTGGCCGACCTGTGTCGCACGCCGCTGGCGGTCATCGACGAACTCGAACCCTATCCCGACATGGAGGTAAGGACCGAGACGATCGATCTTCGAGATCTCGACCATGTGGCGCGCTGGGACCTGATCATCTCCCACTCCATGTTGCCTCACGTACCCCCCGGCGACCGTCTGCAAGTTCTCCGAGGACTCCGCCGCGCCCTGGCACCGAACGGAAAGCTCATTTTCGTGGTCCGCACCTTCCATTCCGTCGTGGAGGGCCAGGTCGAGGATGAGCAAGCAATCTGGGCACAACAAACCCTGGCGCATATCTCAGCGTCCGGAATCTCCCTGCCGGCACCGATCCTTGAGTTCAAGGCCCAGATCCAGCGCAATGCGGCCCGGCGGCGAAAGGTCGCCTGGGAGTTGGCCTCGCCAGAGGAAATCGCTGATCTGCTGACCGCCGGTGGGTTTCGTGTGACCGACTACGCCCGAATGGCCGACCGCAAGCACAAGACCGCCTACAATCAAGCCCGGGCCAAGGGTAGCTACGTCTTCGTCGCCGACTGAGCGACCTTTGCCAGCAGCAGTTTCCGGACTGCGGCCACCATGGGAGCCACGGCAGCCATACTGTTTGGGCGCATTTGGCGATCGCGCGGTAGAAAGTTCATCGTTGCATTGGCCTCGAAGACCAAGACGCCTCCATCAGGGTCGAGGTTGGCATCCAGCCCAAAATAGTCCAGGCCGACCCGCCCTCGGATCGCCTTCAGGGCCTGTTGTGTTCGGATAGGGAGGCCCGGAAAGCCACCCTCCATGGCCGCGCGGGCTTCCCCAAGACGGCCAGGGTGGTCGGCCATTTCCCGACCGGTGCGACCGTGAATGTTCCAGCCCTCCGACACCGTGTGCTGCCTGACCACCACCTCGTCACCCACGAAGAAGAATCTTGTCTTGCGAAACAACCCGTCGGGCCACCGGAAGTCGACAAACTCCGTCAGGTAGTAGTCCTGGCTTCGGTCGCCATAGACGCCGGCAATCTCCTCAGGCGACGCAAAAACCCCCAGCATCTGACCGTTGTGCGTGCCGGTCCGACGGACGATAGCGGGAAACTGGAAATCGGCCTCCTCCACCTGGCGGCGCACCCGTTCCAGGGTCGGGTAGTGAAGGAGCAAGGTCTTGGGCATGTGGACATTGTCGATCCCTGCCAGCCGCTTGGCGATCTGATGTCGGCGGGTCTGCAGAACCCCGCGGGCGGGATCGATCACCGGCAGGCCAATGCGGGTGGTGAACTCGTCGATGACATCGAGTGTCTTAGGATGCTGATCGGCGTCGGAAACCATGTTCCAGATCACCTCAATCCCCTCGGTGCGCCAGCGCAGGGCCTTGCGGTAGTAGCCCGGGGCGAGGTGCAGGCGGGCGCTGCTGAAGTCCGCGCCCCCTAGCAACCGCAGCACGTGATCTGCGTCATTGTTGCCGACCAGATTGACGACGCCGGTCTGATCGAACTGGATGGTCCGATCCGTGTCATTGCCAACAAGGAATCCGACACAAATCCTATCTGCCATTAGAACCTGTACCTCACGCCGAGATAAACCTGTCGGCCGGTATGGGTATACTCCTCGGAGTTCATCCTCTGGGTCGAGATCCAGCGATCCTCATACTGATCTGTGAGGTTGAGGGCTTCAAGGCTCAGCAAGAGTTGGTCTGTGAGCTTGTAGGTGGCCGAGACATCGACATTCAGGGTACCGTTCTTGCCCCGCGCATCATTGCCATTGCCGCCAGGAACCGCGCTCAGATATCCGTCTCTATAGGCCGTCGATACCCTGGCGGCCAGGCGCGTACCCTCATAGTACAGCGTCGCATTCCAAGACTCTGGCGAGAGGCCTACCAAGGGCAAGTTGGTCGTCCTGGGCGGCGATGCCAGCGAGTCTGTGATGTAGGTCACAGTCGATTCCGCGTGGGTGTAGTTGAAGATTCCACCAAATTTGTTGAATGGGGTGGGTAGAAAGCCGAAGGGCCCCTGAATGCTGAACTCATAGCCACTCAACTCGCCGCCTTCGGTGTTGAAGAACTGGCTCACCAGAAATATTGAATCAGGCGTGTTGCGGGAGGCCAGGAGACTGACCGGGAGACCCGTCGCGCTGAAGGGTATCGTGGCCGACGAGCTTTGGATGTAGGTCTGCAAGTTCTTTCTGAAGAACCCCACGCTGATCTGAGTTTCGGGAACTGGGTACCAGTCAAGATTCAAGTCAAAGGTCGTCGCCCGGATCGGATCCAGCAGAGGATTACCGATGGTCAGGGTCCGCGCGGTGTTGTTCAGCGAACCACCGGGGGTAAGGTTCTGAAGCTGTGGTCGCGACATGACCTTCGCGGCCGCAAAGCGAATGAGCAGGGCCTCGGTGGGCTCAAACACCAGGTTGAGCGCCGGCAAGGTGTCGGCGTACTTTCGGGTCACCGCCACGTACTCCGCACCGACATATCCCCGGGCAAGACTGTGGGTGGTGACACGTCTCAGGCCGACATTTCCGCGTAGGGGCAGATCGAACAGGTGGGCCGCGAAATCGCCCTGGAGGTAGAGGCCCAGGTCACGTTCGCCGACATCGCGATTGGCACCGCGCTGATTGTCGGAGCTCAGACGGAAGTCCCCATAGGCGTTGATGCAGTTGCAATAGAGGTCCAGCAGGCGGGCGATCTTGTCGACGTCGGGGGCCAGCCAAGTCGTTGGGGTGCCGCTCGGAACCCCGAGTCCCCGACCAAAGCCGCTGACCAAGGTGCTCACATCACTGACGCCAACACCCGGCGGGAGTGACGAGGCCCCGTCGATAACTCCCGCGATCGAATAGCGACGTTGCTCCGCAGTGACGAAACTGTAGTCCTTGTAGAGCAGGCCGCCTTTCAGGGTGAGGTGATCGCTGAGCACGACCTGAGCATCCAATCCGAGAGTCTTGAATCTGTTGGAGGTCTTGTTGGGCCGCATCCTCAGCAGCGAGGGAATGCCCTTGGCTCCGCTAGCGCTAAACTCCCAATTGGCAGGATTGGTGACGTCAAAGCCATAGTTGAGACCCGGCAAGGCCTGATTTTTGGAGAAGTCGTAACTGTAGCCGACGTGGTTGTAACGATCAAAGGAGGCCGAGGTCTGGACGGGGTTATCTTGGATCGAACGCGACTGACCCACCACCGCCTTGACCCGGAAGCGATCATTGAACTCATGGTCCACATTCAAGGCGAGCTGGCTAAACTCGTTGATGAACGCATCGTGACGCGCCTCGCTCCGGATGTCGGTGCCGTCGAAATAAGCCTTCACCAATTGGTTCTGGCTATCGAAGACGGGGTCTCTGACGCTGGTGCCCTCCAGGCGTGTCAGATAGGTCGTGACATAGGCCTCCCGTCGGCTGCCCTTGAAGAGGGCAAACAGACCATCGAAGGTCACGGTTGTGGCGTCGCTCGGGGCAAACTGGATCGATGCGGTAGAGCCATACCGCTTCCAATCGAAATCGAGCTGGCCGTAGCGTGGAATTCGCGCATGCCAGGCAGAATTGACCGCGCTGTACACCCCAGCGGGCGCGTTGCAGGCACCGGAATTGAAAAAGCAGCCGCCATTGTTGGTAGGGACCGACGGGTTCTCCCAGCGGTTGCTGCCGCTGCCTTCCTCCAAGAGGCGCCGTGCGCTGTAGGCGAGAGACAGCGAGGCACCGAGCTTCCCATCCCACCAGCTGTTGGAAACCAGGAAGGTGGCGCGAGGGTCGGAGGTTCGCGACAGATCATTGTAGCCGACTTGGAGCCCCCCAGCGAGATTGAACCCTGGGGTCTCAAGGGGCTTGGCCGTGTCCAGGTCGATCGTGGCCCCGAGCGAGCCTTCCTCCACCTCGGCTGACTGAGACTTGATCACGGTGGCGCTGCTGAACAGTTCAGACGCAAAGACCTGAAAATCAAACCCCCGACCCCGATTGGCACCCCCTGCCGTATCCTTGCCGCCAGTGGTTGCCAGCGCTTCCAGCCCATTGACGCGGACGCGACTGAAATCACCCGACAGTCCGCGCACCGTGATGGAACGGCCTTCGCCGCCGTCGCGGTCAATGGCCACGCCTGGAATCCTTTGCAGGGCCTCAGCCAGGTTGAGATCTGGAAAGTCGGCGATATCCTCCGCCCGGATCACCTCAACAATGCTGTTGTCGGCGCGCTTGATCTGCATGGCAGTGGCCAGGCTGGCCCGAAAGCCAGTCACCACCAGCTCGTCCACCTCGGTGGACTGGGCTTGGGCACGGCCGGCCACCAACAGCAGGACTGCAGCCAGCGCGCCAATCGCTGGCCTGCCCATCGCAGGCATCTGCTTCGTTGTCGCTGTCATCGATCTGCTCTCATTGGGAGCGCTGAATGGAACGCGGCGGCACCTTAGGCAAGGCTTCCTACGCCTTCGCGGGACTGCCAGTCGATGACCCATCTCGCTCCAAAGCTTGACCCACGGCGCGCGGCTCCCTAGCTCTTGGGCCGGACACTATCTCGAAAGACCCGCCCCATGACTGACGCAGCAACTGATACCACCGTGCAGGACTTTATCGCCAAGACCGTCGCCGACAATCCCGTGGTGCTGTTCATGAAGGGCGTGCCCGAGCAGCCGCAGTGCGGCTTTTCGGGTCTGGTGGTTCAGGTTCTGGACCATCTGGGCGTCGATTTCGTGGGGGTCAACGTCCTGCAGGACGCTGGCCTGCGCGACGGGATCAAGGCCTTCAGCGACTGGCCAACCATTCCCCAGCTCTATGTGAAGGGCGAGTTCGTCGGGGGCTCTGATATTGTGCGTGAGATGTTCCAGTCGGGGGAGTTGAAGCCCCTGCTGGTGGAGCAGGGCGTTCTGAGCGCCTAGCCCATCCCGTGACCCAACTGCTGGCACCGCCGCAGGGCCAACAGGTCTTTGGGCGGTCCTTCACGCCGACCGCAGCCGACATCGATGCCAATGGCCATGTGAACAACGTCGTCTATCTGCGCTGGATCCAGGACATGGCCACCGAGCACTGGGCCGCGCGCCAGTCGCCAGAGGACCTGGCCCGGTGGGCCTGGATCGTGCTGCGCCACGAGGTGGACTATCGGCGCGCCCTGCTGCTGGGGGAGACGGCCCAGGCACGGACCTGGGTAGCACCGAAACCCGAGGGCCCGCGATTTGACCGCTATGTCCGCATCGACGGCCCGGACGGGGCCATGTGCGCCCAGGCCCTGACCGTCTGGTGCTTGATCGACGCCGCCACCGGACGCCCCAAGCGGGTACCGCAGGATATGGTCGATCGCTTCATCTGACCAACTTTCAACCCCCAGGCCCGGTCCAGGGATAGAAGGGGTTGAGCAGGAACAGCGGCGTTCTCGGCCCGATGCCCAGCTCGGCATAGCTGAAGGTCAGGTCGGTATGGCCCATGGCGAAGGACTTGCAGGGGTCCAGGCGCTTTCGGCCAAAGGCCAGGGTCACAGCGTCTCCCCGCCGCTCCACGAAGAAGGCGAAGTCCTCCTTCTTGGTGCAGCCGCTGGAGGCCACACGAATGGTCAGGGCCTCCCGGCCGGCGCTGGCCGAATAGAGTCCCTCCAACTCCCCGAGAGCGGAACCGGCAGGTGCCAGGATCGGCGGGGCGGTCGGGGTGGCGCAGCCAGCCAGCAGGCTGAGACCGGCGATCAGGAGGAGGCGACGATGCATGGCCCCAGGCCATCACAGATCGCGCCCAAGCAAAAGGCCCCAGATCACTCCAGGGCCTTCGCAAGCTCGATAGATCAGACGCCGATCAGGAGGAATAGAACTCGATGACCAGGTTAGGCTCCATCTTCACGGGGTATGGGACCTCGTTGAATTCCGGGGCGCGGATGAACTTGGCGGTCATCGCCTTGGTGTCCATCTCGATATAGTCGGGCGTGTCGCGCTCGCCCGATTGCAGGGCTTCCAGCACCAGGGCCATGTTCTTGGAGCGCTCGCGGACCGAGACGATGTCGCCGGCCTTGACGCGGTAGGAGGCGATGTTGACCCGCTTGCCGTTCACCAGCACGTGGCCGTGATTGACGAACTGACGGGCGGCGAAGACGGTGGGCACGAACTTGGCGCGATAGACAACGGCGTCCAGGCGCGATTCCAACAGGCCGATCAGGTTCTCAGAGGTGTTGCCCTTGCGGCGGTCAGCTTCCTCATAGGTGCGGCTGAACTGCTTCTCGGTCAGGTTGCCGTAATAGCCCTTGAGCTTCTGCTTGGCGCGAAGCTGCAGGCCGAAATCGGAGACCTTCTGCTTGCGACGCTGCCCGTGCTGGCCGGGGCCATATTGGCGGCTGTTGACCGGGGACTTGGGACGACCCCAGATGTTTTCGCCCATCCGGCGGTCAATTTTATACTTCGCGGAATGCCGCTTAGACATGGGTAGCTCTTTTCAAACACGATCCGGGCCGGCACCCCCATAAGCGAAGGCGCAATTTCAACGGCGGCGTCCAGATCACCCGTCATAGGTGATCACAGCCGCCAGGGTGACCCGGCGGCGCGAAGGGGCGCTTTATGTCGTCGCAGACCGCTTGAGTCAACCTTCGACGACAGGGAGAACCGCCGGCAGCCGATAGCCGCCCTCCAGCAGTTCGATCTTGGGCAGGTAGGCCCGCATGAACAGGGCAAAGGGTCCCGCCGGGGCCGGCAGCCAGTTGGCGGTGCGTTCGCCACCCGGGTCATGATGGCCGATCCAGATGTCCAGCGAGCCGTCGGGGTTATGGGCCAGACCCTCCGTGCGGTCGCCGATGGCGTAGCGGGCGAGCGGGTTGTCGGTGAAGAAGAACTGCCCGTCATCAGTGGCCTCATAGAGACTGAGGGACCAGAAGGAATGCACCGGCAGGTGGCCGTCGGCCGGGAAGTGCAGGCACCAGGCGCGGTTGCCGTCGAACAAGGCCCGGGGCAGGTGACCCTCCGCCCGCATATACATGGCTTCCTCCGGCGGCAGGGCCGCCAGGCCCGAGATCGCCACCGAGGCCCGCAGGCCGTAGTCCTGGCCAAAGTTGCCAAGGCGCGCCGAGGGATAGGACCAGCCCTCAACAAAGCCCGACCCCGACAGCCCGCCCTTGCGCGCGGCGATCTTGCCCTCGCCAAGGCCCGCCTCGATGGCCGCGACCTCTTCCGGTGAGAATCGGACGGGGTTGAAGTCGCCAAGACCCAAGGGGGCCATGGAGGCCAGGAAGGCTCGATCGGAAACCCAGGGCGGGTTCATCGCCATCAGCCGGCCGGCGGTCGCGAAATATTCTCCCCAGGGCACGCCCCTGTGGGCAAAGGGGCCTGGTGCCGCAACCTCGGGGCCTTG